>JBNLFN010000038.1:0-24366 GCA_050305555.1 Desulfobacteraceae bacterium
CAGCGATTCGCCAAAGAAGCATCGACATGAAAATCCTGATTTTGACGATTGGTACGCGAGGTGATGTTCAACCCTATGTCGCATTGGGCCGAGCACTGATGGCGTCCGGCCATGCAGTCACCATTTGTACCTGTGCGCACTTCGAGCCCTTCGTACGGGAATACGGTCTCGGCTATGCCTACGTTAACAACGATTTCATTGATTTCATGCACTCACCAGAGGGGAAGATCATCCTCGGGAATGCGGGAAGCTTATGGAAGACTTTAGCAACTCTGGCGCTTGTGGTCTCGAAGCTTGGCAATCTCCAGGATCGGCAGATGGCTGACGTCTGGGTGGCGAGCCAGGCGTCAGCTCCGGACCTGATTCTGTATCACCCCAAGGCTCTCGGTGCGCCGGACTTCGCCGAGAAACTCGGGGTGCCATGCATGCTTGCCTTCTGGCTCCCAATGTATGTGCCGACAACCCGATTCCCGGCGATGGGATTCCCCGAGCTTCCCCTAGGACCTATGTATCGTCGACTGACCTATCACCTCATTAGAAAGATATTGCTGATGATGAGCAAAAGAGTCAGGAAGTGGCGCACACAGAACGGGCTATCCCCACGCAGCCCCGGATCCAGGATGCAGCTTCCGGATGGTCGCCCGATCCCAGCGCTACACGGATTCAGCCGACACATAATCCCTCGTCCGGAAGATTGGCCCGAGACTGCAATTGTAACGGGGTTCTGGTTTCTCGACCAGGCTGAGGACTGGAAGCCTCCACGATCCTTGACCAAATTTTTGTCAAGGGGAGAACCGCCGGTGTATTTCGGGTTTGGAAGCATCTTCGGACGTGATCCGAAGCGGGTCACGCAAATCATATTAGAAGCAGTCCGGCGCACCGGAGTGCGGGCGATACTTGCCCGGGGTTGGGGTGGTCTTGAACTCAGTGATTCAGCACCATCAGAATCGGTCATGTTTATCGAAGCCGCACCACATAGTTGGCTCTTGCCGCAGGTAAGTGCCGTCGTGCACCATGGAGGATGCGGCACGACCGCCGCCGGACTATCGGCAGGCAAACCGAGTATTGTGTGTCCGTTCTTTGGAGACCAACCCTTCTGGGGACGACACGTCGAGCGCCTCAGCGTTGGGCCGTCTTCCATCCCACAAAAGAAGCTGACTGTTGAGGCTATCTGCCACGCTATTGACACGGTCATGAATGACTCCACGATGCGCGAAAACGCTGCAGTACTAGGCCGCCGTCTCCGCAAAGAAAACGGTACATCGAATGCGGTAGCATTCATAACTCAATGGATGAATGACACATGATTCCACGGGCCGTTAAAAACGTCCGGAGTCGATTATGGCGAATCGGGTTGCACTTGATCGTCGCTGGCGCGCCGGCAAGTGAACACCGCCGTTGAGCAGGCCTAGGTCGTTCACCAGCGGGTAAGTCGCTTCGAAGCGCGGCCAGAGTGGTTCGGATGAGAGGTTTTTTGTTATGACGATTCGTGCGGTAGAGGACAACCAGCTCGAAGCAAGCGCAACAGCCGATCTGACGGAAGTGTCCGGGCGCAAGGTCGCGTTCGACTATCTACGCGCATTTGCAGTTGTTCTCGTGCTGTGCCATCACGCGATCATTGCCTACACCATATCCGCTTCCATCAATCTTGAGAACCCGATCGCAACTGCCAGCCCGGTCGTAAACGAGCAGCGCTGGCCCATATTTGATTTAATCGTGGTGTATAACGAAACGTTCTTTATGCCGTTGCTGTTCTTTATCTCCGGCATATTTGTCTGGCAGAGTTTGACAAAAAAGGGTGCCCGTAAATACCTTGGAGGTCGCCTGACAAGACTCGGCCTGCCATTTGGCATCGGTGTTGTATTCCTGATGCCTCTGGCCTACTACCCGGCGCAGCTCCAAGCAGGGTTGATTACCGGAGTGGACTCCAGCTATGGAGCATTCTGGCTCGAAATGGTCCGATCCGGCTTTGGGACTGCCGGCCCCCTTTGGTTCTTGTGGCTGCTGCTGGCATTCGACTGCCTGGCCACCCTCCTGGTCCGAGTCGCTCCTCTCCCGGGCGGTCTTATCCAAAAACGATCGACGATCATCCTTGATCACCCTGCGGCGTTTTTCGGAGCACTGCTTGGGATCTCAATGGCGGTGTACCCGCCTATAGCAATCATTATCGGGCCGCAGGTGTGGATTGGAATCGGGCCCTTTAATGCACAGGCTGGCCGAATATTGCTCTACCTGGTGTACTTTTTAGCGGGCACTGCGATCGGGGCATACGGCATTGACCGCAGTGTGTTCAGATCTGACGGCGCACTCGCCAAGCGCTGGTGGGGGTGGTTGGCTGTGGGCCTGATGTTTTACATCGTGTTTATCATCATGATCGTGGTGGTCACGGCTAACGATCGAACCATTGTCAGCGAGATTGCTTTCGTGGTCTGCTGTGGGGCCACCGTCGTCGGGATGACGGGGCTCTTTCTTCGATTCGCGAAGCGGCGCGTAGGTATTTTGGACAGCCTGAACGAAAACTCATTCGGAATCTATGTTGTTCACTACGTTTTTGTAACTTGGCTTCAATACTTGTTGTTGGGAAGCACCCTTGCCCCCAGCTTGAAGGGAATAGTGGTGTTCTTAGGCACATTGATTCTCAGTTGGGGGACGGTGGCCGCCCTTCGATGCATACCGTTAATAGCGAAGATCATCTAGCCCGGATATATTTAGGCCCTTACAGAAATAGGGAGATAGAACGTGCCTCACCATATCATTGCCTTTCAGTCGACTCACTTCGCCCGCTGCGGAAGGCCAAGTTCTACAGTCAGACGGGCAGGTATTAAGCAGGAGTCATAAAGTTGGAAACATTCGCGGATCCTAAAGCGTTGGTGAAAAATCCACTTTACCGGGATCAACGGCTGATAAGTTTAGGGAATCTCAACGATGTGGTGATTGATACCCCTATCATCAGGTTGATCCATGCTTTCAACAAATTGCCTTATTGCTTCACTTTGCAGAGTTGCTATGGACATTTCGTTTACAACGGCCAGAGAGATCCTCATAACTTGGAGCCGCTGCCGTTAACGAACACCATTGACCAGGTGGAGTACAGGATAGCCTATATTGCCTTGTGCATCGAATATGGTGACTCAGGGAAAATTTTTCTTGACGCTTTGAAGGCCATCGAGAAGGTCGATCCAGAAAATATTCAATTCTGTTGTGCAGAGTGGTTTTGGCAAAGGCAGGTCAATTCCTATGTCTTGCAAGTTGAGCCAGACCGGTTCAAGTTTAAGGATAAGGCTATCCTCCATTATAACGATGCGTTAAAAATAGAAAAGCTTCGAAACGAATTCTTTGTTCAACTTTCAAACCTGCTCCAAAAGAAAGAATGGTCAGAGGTCCCTCCGGCCCGCCTGTGAAAATGCCATAGGTCTGTTTCGATAAGCCTCGATTTGGGTTATAGGTCCGAATATAAAGAATTGTCTTTGATAAGGTTATCTTATCGGTTCAGGCTGTCCCAGAAAGCACGGCCCCTGTTTTTGCTTTGGGAGGGTGCCCGGGGGGGTGACGGCGGCGCGGTCGGCCGCGTCCCGCGCAGGCGGGCGATGCGTTGCTCAAGGGGTGGGTGGGTGGAAAACAGGCGCATCAAACTTTTGCCCGAGAGCGGGTTTACGATGAACATATGCGCGGTGGAGGGGCTGGCCGCCATGGGCAGTTGCTTGGCGTAGGCTCCCAGTTTTTCCAGGGCACTGGCCAAACCCTGGCCGCCGCCGGCATAGCGGGCACCGGTGGCATCGGCCAGGTACTCTCTGGAGCGCGAAATGGCCATCTGAATAATCATGGCGCCGATGGGGGCCAGGATGGACATGACGATCAGTCCCAGGCCACCCATGCCGCCCTCTTCATCATTGCCCCGGCCGCCGCCGAAAATCGCAGCCCAACGCGCCATGGAGGCCAGTACCATGATGGCGCCGGCCATGGTGGCGGCAATGGAGCCGATGAGGATGTCGCGATTGTTGACGTGGGCCAATTCATGGGCCAGCACCCCCATCACTTCATCGCGGTTCATGCGATCCAGCAACCCCTGGGTCACCGCCACCACCGCATGCGCCGGATTGCGTCCGGTGGCAAATGCGTTGGGGGTCTTTTGGGGAATAATATACACCTTGGGCATGGGCAATTGCGCCCGTTGCGCCAGCGTCGTAACTATCGTAACCAATTCAGGGGCCTGCTGGGGGGTCGCTTCCCGGGCGCGGTACATGCGCAGCACAATCTTGTCCGAGAACCAATAGCTGAAAAAATTCATCGCGATGGCGATGACAAAAGCCAACAACATACCCGAGGGTCCGCCGATCAGACGACCGACCAGCACCACAAAAATGGTCATTACAGCCAGCAAAAAGGCGGTACGTAGCTGATTCCCCATGGCAATCCTGCTCCTTTTGCGTTGGGTTGGATTCA
Organism: Desulfobacteraceae bacterium; assembly: GCA_050305555.1. GTDB lineage: Bacteria > Desulfobacterota > Desulfobacteria > Desulfobacterales > Desulfosarcinaceae > JARRKU01. The sequence goes on from JBNLFN010000038.1 coordinate 4,444, forward strand.
AGTTAATGGCCCGTCAACAGCCGAGGGTAATATAAACCCGATTGGAAATTTGGCAACCGGGGGCCGCAGGCTTCACTATCTCCTTGCAAATCGATGCATTTTTTGGTGAAGTTGGCCCGCTCCTACCGGGGGGGCTTTAATTGACCCAAAAACAGGGAAAGACCATGGATGACGACCAACCCATCGACAACGACAATTCCTCCCAAGAGGAGAACGAAGAGAGTTTTGCCGAAATGTTTGAGGCCTATACGGATGGCATGCAGGATGATATCCGTGTGGGGGACAAGGTCCGTGGCAAAATAATCTCCATTGGTCGCCAGGCGGTGTTTGTGGACACCGGCACCAAAGCCGACGGCATCGTCGAGATAGAGGAGCTGAAAGACGAATCCGGCGAGCTCACCTGCGCTGTAGGCGATGACATTGAACTGTTTGTGGTGGCGGCCAGTGAGAGTGAAATTCGATTGTCCAAGGCCATCGCCGGTGTGGGCGGATTGAGCATGCTCCAGGATGCCTATGCCAATGCGGTTCCGGTTGAGGGTAAGGTCATCCAAACCATCAAGGGCGGTTTCCAGGTGGAAGTGCTTCAACGTCGTGCCTTTTGCCCCATCAGCCAAATCGATACCCAATATGTGGAAAATGCCGATTCCTATGTCGGCCGGACCTACGCCTTTCGCATCACCAAACTGGCCGAAGGCGGTCGCAATATTGTGCTGTCCCGTCGCGATTTGATGGAGGCGGAACAGCGCAAAGCGCAGGAAGACTTTTTAAAAACTTTGGATGTGGATCAAGTCCACACCGGGCGCGTCACCCGTTTGATGCCTTTTGGCGCTTTTGTGGAATTGGTGCCGGGGTTGGAGGGGATGGTGCACATCTCCGAGTTGAATTGGTCACGTGTGGACAAACCCGAGGATGCGGTATCGCCGGGCGATATCGTGGACGTCAAAGTCCTGCGCATCGAGTCCGGAGACAAAGGGCGCCGTATCGCATTGTCGATGAAGCAGGTCTCCGGCAATCCCTGGGATCGCGTGAGTGATGAAATCCAAGTGGGTCAAAAGCTCACCGGCAAGGTGATCCGTTGCGCGCCTTTTGGTGCCTTTGTCGAAATCCGGCCCGGCATCGATGGGTTGGTGCACATCAGTGAGATGAGCTACACCAAACGCGTGCTGGACCCGCAAGATATCGTCCAGCCGGGCCAAACCATTTCCGTGATGGTCAAAGAGGTTGACCTGGACAAGCGCCGCATCGGTTTAAGCATCCGGGATGCTGAAGGCGATCCTTGGCTGGAGGTGACCGAGAAATTCACCCCAGGCCAATCGGTAACCGGTGTGGTGGAAAAACAGGAAAAATTCGGCCTCTTTGTTTCCTTAACGCCCGGCATTGTGGGGCTGTTGCCCATGTCGGTGATCAGCCGGTCCGACCAGAGCAGCACTTTGCGCAAGATGAAACCGGGCGCTGGCATCACTGTCGTGATTGACACCATTAAAGCCGGCGAGCGAAAAATATCACTGGGCTTGGGAGACAGCGCCGATGAGGGCAATTGGAAAAATTATGCCGACGAAAATAAATCCGGCGGCAACAGCCTGGGCTCTTTGGGAGACAAGCTGGCGGCGGCATTAAAAAATAAAAAGTAAAGCTGATTCGTTCAGCTTTTAAGATTGATGAACTTATAAGAACTCTGATTTTCACCATCGTTGATAGGCAGCTGACTGCAAGGCCATCAAAAACAGGTTTATTGCATTTTACGAATGTATCTTAGGTTAAAGGAGTTTGGGCATGTCTGAGTTGTACGATCTGATCATTGTGGGCGGCGGACCCGGCGGGCTTTCGGCAAGCATCTATGGCATGCGCGCCGCTCTAAAGACCCTGCTCATTGAAAAAGCGGTGCCGGGCGGGCAGGTGAACCTGTCCGATGAGGTGGAGAACTATCCGGGGTTTGCCCACATCAGCGGGGCAGAACTCTCCAGGAAATTTGCCGAGCATGCCCGCTCCTATGGCCTCGAGGAACTCAATGAGGAGGTCTGTGCCATCGAGCCCGGTATGGCATACCACAGTGTGCGCCTGGCCAATGGGAAAGTGATTACCGGCCATGCCGTGATTTTGGCCACAGGCGGTACGCCCCGCAAACTCGCTGTGCCCGGTGAAGATGAATATTACGGCAAAGGGGTCTCCTATTGCGCTGTTTGCGATGGTTTCTTTTTTAGAGGCAAGGAGGTTATTGTGGTGGGCGGTGGAGACAGCGCCTGCGAAGAGGCCCTTTACCTGGCCAAGCTGGCTGCCAAAGTCTATATTGTACACCGCCGGGACGCGCTTCGGGCCAGCATGATATTGCAGCAACGCGTGGAAGCCGATTGCAACATCGAGGTTCTCTGGAACAGCGTGGTGACCGACATCAAGGCCAACGAAACGGGTGTGCATCAAGTGACCCTCCAAGATACCCGAAGCCTGGATAAACGCGATATGGCCATCGACGGGGTCTTTATTTTTATCGGTTTTGTACCGAACAATCAATTGGTGCCGGCAGGCACCCGCATGAATGCGGATGGCTTTGTGGTCACCGACGAGAAATGCGAAACTAACACCCCTGGTGTCTATGTGGTGGGCGATTTACGGGAACGCTACGCCCGCCAGATCGTCATTGCCGCTGCCGATGGCAGCCTGGCCGCGTTGGCCGCGGCTCACTTTGTGGAAACCCAAAAAGCCAAACAAAGCCAAGATGATACGTGCGAATTGCCCCAAGGGTTCATGGACACGTAAGCCACCGACCCGGTCGGCAAGACCCGCGGCAGGACCGACTTGATTCGCGTGGGATGGCTATTCCGGGTTGCATTACTAATTAAGATGAACTATATTAGTAATGCGACTTACCATAATAGAACGAGAGGCAGCCATGGCCAAAGACAGCCCTTCCGATGCACTGAAAAATTTGGGTTCCCTGGGATCGACTTTCGCTGAATTGCGCGGCCGCCAATCGGTGCGCGCCACCTTTAAACTGACCCAGGACTGTATCGAAGCCATCAGCATTGTAGCTGCCATGCTGGGTATCAAGCAAAAATCCCTGTTCGATCATCTCTTTGAGGATACCGACATTCTGACTAGCATTGCCCAAAAATTCCGCAATGCGCGCTTACAGGCCGGCAACCGCACCCAAAAAACCTATGTGATGAGCCGAAATGCCCTATTGAGCCTTGACGACACGGCCCAGCACTTTAATGCCCCCCGTGATGTACTGATTGAAATTTCCGTTCAGCGACTGCTGCCCATTATCGCCAAAGAGCGCAAACGACACGAAACCCGTAAAACAATTTTTGCCCAAATCGAGCGTCACCTGGAAAGTGGCCGCAAGTTGCTCAAAACAGCCTATGCCGAGCTGGGGGAAGAAGATCCGCTCACAGACCGCCTAACCGCAGCTATGGGTATGTATGAGAGCGCTCACAAGCAGATGGCTGCATTTATGCAAAGAGGCAAAGGCATCGAAGATTTTGAACCTCGCAACTTTTCCAAATTCAATATAAAAATAGAAGACGGATAAGACAGCTAACGCCCCGGCAACCCCAAGTCTCCGCAACGCCGGCAATGCGTCATAATGCTATAGTCTTAATTCTGTTCGATAGAAGCAGTGCGCGAACCCTCAATAAAACGGCCAGAAGATAGGTATCAGCCACGTTCCCATCACCAGCACCAATAGATTGAGCGGTATGCCCAGCTTGAAATAGTCGCTGAACCGATACCCTCCCGGACCATAAACCAGCAAATTGGTCTGATAGCCAATGGGCGTGGCAAAACAAGCACTGGCGCCAAAACAGACCGCCATGATAAACGGTTTGGGCTGGACTCCCAATGAAAGTGCCGTGGAGATGGCGATGGGCAGCAGCAGAACGGCCGTGGCATTGTTGCTGAGCAACTGGGTGCTGATGCTGGTCAATAAAATCATACCCCCCAGCACCATCGCGGGCGACCACCCGTCCAGGACACGTAGAAACAGATCCGCATAAAAACGACTGGCACCGGTTTTTTCCATGGCCATGCCCAAAGCCAAGGTGCCGATAATCAGCATCAACACGGGCCCCTGCATGGCGCGGTAAGCCTCTCTGGTTGGCAAACATCCCGTTAAAATCATTACAAATACGGCGGCCAGGGCACACATCATAATGTCCGCCGCACCCGTGGCCGCCGCTACGACCATGGCAGCAAAAATAAGCACCGTGAGCGGTGCCTTACGCTTGTACTCGATCTGGTGATGCACATCTTCGGCGACGATCCAGTCGTTTTGCCTCCGCAACCGGTCCATCTGCTCCTCCCTGCACTGTACCAGCAGAATGTCGCCGGTCTTAAGTCGAATGTCGTAGATTTGTTTTTCAGTGTAATGCAAACCGCTGCGCTCCACAGCCACAATGTCCATTTGGCTGTAACTCATGATATAGGCATTTTGGAGCCTTTGGCCGACGAGGCTGGATTGCGGTGTGATAATCAACTCCACCACCATGGTCTTGTGCTGTCCGTCGAGCTGAATGCTGTTTTGGGCGGGTGGCAGTGCCATTGCTTTATCATTGAGTAATTGCATCAACGCATTGGGCGAGCCTTTGACCAAAAGCAAGTCATCGGGCGCCAAGCGGACCTCGTCGCGACAAGGATGAAAAATATGCGTGTGACGAATCAGTTCGACCACCTCCACACCGGGATACTTTTCAGTCAACTGCCGACAAGGGTCTGCATCTTTCAGCGGGCTGTCCCGGGGCACCACCAATTCGGCCAAATAGCGTCGCGTTTGAGCATCCTTTAATTCGCAAGTTGGATTGAGCAAATCCGGCATCAACCGGGGCGCCAGCGCCAGGATCATCACCAGACCGATGACCGCCACCGGCAAGCCCACAACGGCCAGCTCAAACATCCCAAAAGGGGCATAACCACGGTGGGCCGCCAAATCGCTTACGATAATATTGGTGGAGGTGCCGATCAAGGTGCAAGTGCCGGCCAAAATGGAGACATATGATAAAGGCATCAGGTATTTTGCCGGGCTGACGCCCAACCGGCAGCTCATGCTCAATACCACCGGTATAAACAAAACCACTACGGGGGTGTTGTTTACAAAGGCTGAAGCAGTGCCCACGATGAGCAGCACCGTCAACATGGCCAGCCAGGCCCTGCCACCAGCCCATGTCAATACCATCTGGCTGATCAAGCCGACCACCCCGGTACGTATGATGGCCCGGCTGATCATAAACATGGCCGCCACCGTAATAACCGCCGGATTGGCAAAACCGGCCACCGCCTCTGTGGGTGTAAGCACCTGGGTCACCATCAGCGCCACCATGATGCCAATGGCCGTCAAATCCAATGTGATCCGTTCGCTGATCAGCAAATAGATGGTGACCACAAGAATGATGCTGACGATCCAAATGCCCATGTGCCGTCCTGCTATGGTTAATGGGTTTGCAGTGTAATGCTGAACAAGTTAATGATCTTTGGCAACAGCGTCAAACCGCGACCAGGTCATACGTCCGGCTTCCCAGGCCCAGTTTTTCGGCGTACTCGAGCTGTATGGACCAGTCCACCTCAGGATATAGTCCCTTGAACTTATCACCACCCGGTTCAGTATTGACCGTCAACTGGGTATGGGCCAGGGCCGGTTCGGCGTTAACCAGATCGACAGATGCCTGGTCAATGGCCACAGGATCGGTGCCGGCCAGCACACCGATATTCTTAACAATGGGTGCATCGTTGGCCGGATAGCAATCGCAGGCCGGCGATACATCGGTGATGAAATTTATGAAAAGCGATTTGTCGGTTTTGGTTTTTAGTACGCCGGCGGTATATTCCACGATGGTTTCCAAAAATGCGGGAATCTCTTTATCCCATTTGATCTCGATGGCTTCGCTGGCACAAATCAAAACACACTCACCACAACCCACGCACTCGGCGGTGTCAATGTCCGCCTTTTCCTGCTTCAAGGCTATGGCTTGATGGGCGCAGTGGTCCACACATTCGCCACAACCGATGCAGTTTTCAGCATTGACGTACGGCGACACCGTAGAGTGCATGGCCAACTTGCCTCTACGGGATGCGCACCCCATGCCGCTGTTTTTAAGGGCCCCGCCAAATCCGGTCAATTCATGGCCTTTAAAATGGGCCACTGAAATGAATGCGTCCGCCTCTACGATCTCTTTGGCGATGGAAACACTTTCAAAATGTTTTCCATAGACATCCACCACGGCTTCGCTCTTGCCCCGCAATCCATCGGCAATCACCAACGGCGCCTCCACCACGGCATATGCGAAACCGTTTTGGATGGCGGTGGTCAGATGATGGGGGGCATCGCTGCGCGTACCGGCATATAAGGTGTTGGCATCGGTAAGAAAAGGAACGCCATTCAGGGCTTTTATGGCTGCCACAAGGGTGCGCAAGTAAATGGGGCGCAAAAAAGCGGCATTGCCCATTTCGCCGAAATGGAGCTTGATGGCCACCAGGTCACGGTTCTGGATCACGGCGCCGAGACCGGCACGTTCCACCAGCCGCTGCAGCTTGGCCATGATATTGTTTTGGGGATTGGTCCGAAAATCGATGAAGTATACATTGCCGGCCATGGTAACCTCCTTGGGATGATTGAATGCGATGTTGATGCGCATAAAACCGGATGAATGGCGTCCACTGGATCACTCTTTTTTCTTTTCGCCTTGTGCCCCGTCCCTATTTTCCAGCATCTGAATCGTCAGCGGCTGGGCGCTGTCCAGGTGAACATCGCGTTGGGGAAAGGCAATCACAATGTCTGCCCGGCGAAACATGTCATCGATGCGAAAACGCAAGCGGCTTTCGATAAGACGCCGTTCGATGATGCGCGTCACATTGATCCAGAAATGGACCTTGAATATGAGAGCATTGTCGCCGAAATCGGTAAACAGCACAAACGGCTCAGGGCTTTTGCGTATGGCATCAAATTCATTGCAGGCTTGCAGCAGCAGTGTTTCGACTTGATCCACGGGCGACCCATACACCACGCCCACCGTGACATCCGCGCGAATCAAACGGTCGGAGAGGGTCCAGTTGGTGATGTTTTTTTCCAGAAAACTGCTGTTGGGAACCAGAATCCGGATGTTTTCACCCGTGCGAATGCGCGTGCATCGAGCACCGATCTCCTCCACCTGCCCGAGCACACCGTCCACTTCAATGAGATCTCCGATATTGATGGGCTTCTCACCCATGATAATAAAGCCGCTGATAAAGTTATTGATCAGATTCTGGGCGCCGAAGCCTATTCCGATGGCAATTGCGCCGCCTAAGAAAGCAAACGCCGCCAAGGGGATGTTCACCATGCGCAGCGCAAAGAGCACCACCATCAGATACCCGAAATATAGCAGCAATTTTTCAACGGTGGCGGCTGTGGTGGGCTTGATCTGGGGGCGCGCCAGCAATCGTTTGGCGACCCGGTGAATCACAATTTTGGTGGCCATGATGCCCAGCAGCAGGATGACGACTGCCACAAAAATCATATGGATGGTCAACGGCCGGTCACCGATGGTCCAGACCTGATAACGCCATACGTTGCCAAGGCGGGTCCAGAAGTTGTCGAACATGGAATTGAGTTCCGCCCCTTGACCCGCGCTTGTTTTTTTGGCCTCAGGGGCCGCCCCCGATGCGTCTGCCCTCTTTTGGGATACGGCCTGTCGGGTAGTGGTATCGCGTGCGGATTCGGCATCTAATGCGTGTTGCTGCACCAAATCGGTCGTCTTTGGCGCCGATTCGGAATTAGCCGGTTGGGTTTGTGCTAAAATTGGCTCGGCGTCCGTCAAGAAAAAGCATGCGCAACTCAAGACGAAGGCCAACACCAAGGTGTGATATCGGATTCTCAATGGGTGCCTCTCGCTTTGCTGAAAAGTTGAAATCAAACTGTGTTTTGAATATCTGACTTCGAGTGGTTCCCTTTCAATAACTGCAATTTGAGCTGACGTTTGTCTTCGTTGGCCAGATAGAGGGTTCGGGACGGGAAGGCGAAATCGATCCCAAGCGCATCAAACTGGCGAAGTATTTCAAGGCAGGTCTGCTGCAACCAGGCTTGGAAATTCCACCAATCCGGCGGATGATACCATAGCACAACGGTGATATTCAGGCTCCAGTCGTTGAAACCATTGAAGTGCACCCGTGGCGGAAAATCGGGGTGCATCCCCTCGTGGTCGGCAAGGATGTCCCTCAACAGGTCCACGGCCGCCCGGACCTTTTCCGGGGGTGTGTCATAGGTGATGCCGATTTGGGCCAACCAGCGGATATTGGGGCGCCGGCTGACGTTCTCGACCTCCGAGTTGACCACTTTCTCATTGGGAATGGATACCAGGTTTCCGTTGAGCAGGCGGATGCGGGTGCTTCTGAAACCGACGTTTTCGACACTGCCGTCGAAATTGTTGATCACAATGCGATCGCCCACCTGAAAGGGCTTATCGAACAGGATAGTCAGGGTGCCGAAAAAGTTGGCGATGGAGTCTTTGGCTGCTAAAGCCACGGCCAAGCCGCCAATACCCAGCGAAGCCAACAGGGGACCGATCTGTACGCCGGTCAAGTTTTGAAGCACCATCATGCTACCGATGATCACGATAAAGATGCGCAAGGTTTTACCGATCAGCGGGACCAGCATGTTATCGATGTTGCTGCCGGTGCCGCCGGCCCATTTGATCAGCCGGGCATCCAACACCGCCACACTGCGATAGACGAACCAAAACAGGGCCACTGTACCGCCGATGTCTGCAGACCGTTTGATCACGAACAGGACCAAATTGGATCCGTCGGCGGCTTCAAAATGGCGATACAGCGGCGACAGGGCCGCATAAATGCCGTATACATAGATAAACAGGCTCAGCGGCTTGGCCAGGGCGGTGAAAAAAAGCCGCAGCCATGAAATGGCCTCGTTCTGCTCTGAAATTACACTTATTTTGTGTTGAATCCCCCACCGTAGCAACCGCTCGATGATCATCACACCCAGCAGCAGCAAAAAACAGAAAAGCAATTCAATCCAACGGATACCCACCAGGGTGGTGTGATTCACCCAACTGCCCAGATAGCCGGCGACCACATCGCTGATCTGTTCGATGCCCTTGCTGACCTTTTCACCGGCTTTGTCAATTTCCGCGGTGTCCACCGGTCGCAACGGTTCCACCGGGGCCGTATCAGCGGCCTCGGTATGGTTTCCAGGCCCTGCGGGCGCTGTATCAGACGCCGCTTGGGCGGCGGCCAAGACCGAACCCATCTGAATGGAAAAAAGCAAAACCAGCAAGACCAAGCCGGCGCCAATTTTGTGTAAACCCCATCTGTCCGTCATAGATTTCTCGCTAAAGCCATTTTTTCTTTTTGAAAAGAATAAGCATGATAACCGCCAGCGCGACCATGAGCAACCAGACCAACCCGTATCCCCAGGGCCATTCCAATTCCGGCATGTTTTTAAAATTCATCCCGTAAATGCCGGCAATGAAGGTAAGCGGTATAAAAATGGTGGCCATGATGGTGAGCACTTTCATCACCTCATTCATGCGGTTGCTGACCGTGGAAAGGTATAGATCCAGCAGGCTGGACAACACCTCCCGAAAGGACTCGATGGTGTCGAGCAGCTGCACGATATGGTCGTATATGTCACGCCAGAAAATAAGGTTCTGCTCTTGAATCAAATCAAACTCGCCTTTGGTGAGGCGGTTTAACACATCGCGCAAGGGCCACACTTGCTTGCGAAAATAAATGACCTCTTGTTTTAGGCTGTGGATCGCCCTGAGAACATTGGTTTCAGGTGCATCGGTTAATTGCGTGTCGAGCCGTTCTATGCGTTCATTGATTTTTTCCATGGCGTAAAAATAATGATCCACCACTGCATCGATTAAGGCATAGGCCAAATAATCGCAGCCAAGACGCCGGATACGCCCCTTTGCCTGGAACAGGCGCTGGCGTACTAAGGAAAATACATCTCCCGGCGCCTCTTGAAAGGTTATGAGAAAATTGGCACCGAGGATCAAGCTGACCTGCTCGGAAATCACCGCGTGCTTCGTTCCGTCATATTGAAGCATTTTCAGAACAATGCAAAGGTGGGTCTCAAGCTCATCGACTTTGGGCCGATGACCGGTGTTGACAATGTCTTCCAGCGTCAGGGGATGAATTCCAAAGTGGGAACCTATGGTTTCAATCAGCCCCATATCATGGATGCCGTCGATATTAATCCAGGATACGGTGGGTGAATCGCGCAGCGGGAAAATATCCTCGATACGTGTCACCGTTTGTTCGTCGATTTGATTTTCCGTGTAATCGATAAAGGTGATGCGCGATTTTTCAGTCTTTTGATCACCGATGTGTACCAATGTGCCGGGTGCACTGCCGGCAATTTTCTGGCTTCTTTTAAAAAACCGGGTCATGGCAGCCCGCCTTTTCGTATCAGGTGGTGGAAATTTCGTCCGGCTGGATCGACCCAATGCTTCAGGGCGGTTGTTTACATACAACAACGGACTGAAACCATCCAATACGGCCGGCCGACTCCAATCCAACGGGAGTCTGTATCTTGGGAACATCTTATTGGTGATAATATGGACAACCATAGCAGATTATACGGCCGGTATAAAGACCTGGACACATTTGGATCGCAATTTCCGGGCATCGTGCCACACGCCCCTGAACATGAACTGCTTGCTGTTAACTGCATCCGGCATTGCGTTGTCGAGCCTATATCGCCCGACCTGGATTTATCCCCCTCTTGATCTGTGCTATAGGTCCAATGGGGCAAGTCCCACAGTTGCAAAAAATATGGCAGGTGGGGTAAATACTTTTTTGCTTCCACAGAAAAATATAGGAGTGGCCATGCAAGGCTATGTTCATGTCTATACGGGCAATGGCAAAGGCAAAACCACAGCAGCGCTGGGCCTGGCTTTGCGCGCCGCCGGGGCTGGCTTAAAAATCTACATCGGTCAGTTTATCAAAAGCGCGGAATATTGTGAAATTAAAGCCCTGCACCGCTTTGCCGGGCAAATCACTGTGGCGCAATTCGGCCGCGGCTGTTTCATCAAAGGCGATCCGTGCGATGCCGACATCGAAATGGCCCGCAAAGGGCTGGCCGCCCTTCGAGAGGCGCTGCTGTCACGGAATTTCGATCTCGTCATTGCGGATGAGGCCAATGTGGCTTTTGGGTGTGGCTTGATCGGTGAGGCCGACCTGCTGGATCTGATCGAGATCCGTCCATCGGGCGTCGAATTGGTGCTCACCGGTCGTAATGCCCCGGAGGCCGTGATGGAACGGGCGGACCTGGTGACTGAAATGCGGGAAGTCAAACATTACTATCAACAGGGTGTGTTGGCCCGGGTCGGCATCGAGAAGTAAAGGCAGTTAATCGGCAAATCAGCTAGATAAGATGGTTATCCAGAAAGCTAAAGTACGACACGGGGTGTTGGATCGCCGGGTTATTTTAATCTGAACTCAACGGGCACCTCCACCCGCATCGCCATAGGCTCGTTCCCCTGCAACGCCGGTGTAAAAAGCCATTTTTGCACCGTGGAAGCCGCCCTGCGATCCAGGATGGCGTAACCGCTCGACTGTAAAATTTCAACCTGACCGGCCCGCCCCTCCCGCGTCACCCACACCTCCAGCACAACAACGCCTTCATAGCCGCGGCGCCGCGCGACGGATGGATATCGGGGTGGCGGATTGATATCGTAACGCGGCACCGAATTTTGAATCATGGCGGCTTGCTGCTGATCCTGCTCAGATGAACCGGGTTCAGGGTCTGCCGGGTGTGGCGTTTCGTTCTCTGGTATCTCTAATGGGTTTGGCGCTTCAAAAGCCGGCAGGGGTGCGGGCGCGGGCACCGGTGTTTCGATGACTTCAGGCTTTGGCGCTGCAGCTGGTTGGCGTTTTCGCTTGGGCTTGACGGCAGGTTGAGGCGCTCTCTTGGGCGGAGGTGTCATCGCAGCTTCCACCAGGGAAATGCTCACACTGCGGCTTTGGGGCATCAACAGGGCCGGCGGCGACCACGACATCCGGATACTGAAGAGCAGCCCATGCAGGCCCAGGGCTGCAAAAGCGGATAGCCACAACCGCCTCATGGTTTCGTCTCCGCCTGCAAGCTGATGCGATGCAGGCCCGCCCGGCGAATTCGATCCAGCACCTCAAAAAGTTGTTGATAGGGCACCTGCTGATCGGCAAAGAGCAGCACACCGGTCTCTTGATCCTTGCCGGCATGCGAGGCCAAGGCAGCGGTCAGTTCATCCAAACGCACCGCCGTTTTACCGACAAATACCTGGCCGGCAGCGGTGACCGTCACCGATAGGGGCGCCTCTTTTTCAACCTGTACCTGTTGGCCGGTGGGCAAACTGACGGGCATGCCTTTGTGCACCGCCATGGAGAGCATGGTGTAGATAAAGACCACCAGCAGTAAAAAGACGATGTCAATCAGCGGCAGCATCTCCACCCGCGGCGGCTTGATATCTCCACGACGCACCTTCACGCGGGATCCCCTTTTTCACGCCCCTTTTCGTGAATCCGCTTTTCATAGACAATCTCCAGGCTGGTGGCATATCTTTCGATATCCAAGGCCGCGCGCTCCACCTTGGCGTTGAAGTAATTGTAGGGAAAAACCGACAAGATGGCAATGCCCAGGCCGGTGGCGGTGGTGATCAGGGCTTGCGCCACGCCGGCCGTGACCGCCTGGGGGTGATCCACGCCGGCGGCCCCCAGCATCTCGAAAGAGGTGATAATGCCCAACACCGTGCCGAAAATCCCCAGCAGGGGCGCCACGGTGATCATGGTGTCCAGCACGCCCATGAAGCGGCGCATGCGCTGAATCTCGTCGGCCGCCGCCGACTCCATGGCCTTGAGCATGGAGAACTCCCGATGCAAAATGCCGCTCACCAAAATGCGCACCACAAAATCATTGCTCCCCAAGCTCTTTTGGCGGACAGCGTTCCAGTCGCCGGCCCGGCACAGCTCCATAATATCCTCCACCAACGCGCGGTTGCATTGGGCGCCGGTTTTAATCCAAAACAACGTGCGCTCGATGATGACGGTCATGACAATGAGCGAACAGGCCAGCAACGGGTACATCACCGGCCCGCCGCTGTTGAATATCTGGTACATGCCAAGTTCCTTGTTCACGGCTTAAGGCGATGGATTACTTCTGTCCAAAGCTTACGCTTACGCCCGCCAGAAAGTTGAAATCCGGTGCCGGATATTGACCGGGTTCTACGGTATACAACGAATTATAACCCAGCCCGCTGAAGGTTGAATACTCTTCATTGAAAATGTTGTTTAGATCGGCAAAAAAGGTGAGCCGGCGCCAATCGTACTGCACCTTAGCATTGACCACCGTATAGGCCTCCGCCTTTTCGTAGGCATTGCCCCAATCGCTGATCAGCACACGCTCACCCGTATAGACGGCTTCAAGTCCTAAGGCGAGCCCAAAGCCAAATTGATACCGTGCCTTGGCCGTGGCCTTGTCCCCGGGTACGAAAGGAAAATCGTTGCCGTCATACTGGCCGCCCTCAATATCGATGTCGGTGCGGGTGTATGAACCGCCCAAAGTCAAAGCCTTATATTGCCACGTCAGCCCCAATTCTGCGCCCTGACGAATGACGTCACCGTCCAGGTTTTCATTGACTGCGGGAAAAGCGTGAAAATTGAAAAATATTTCATCCTCTGTTTCGGACCGAAACAGGCTCAGCGACAGGACCAGGCCTTTGGCCACCATTGCTGAGCCGCCGATTTCGAACTCTTCCGTGGTTTGGGGTCCGATGGTGGTGTCCACCGTACTGGTAAAGTAGTAAAACTGTTCATCTAAAACCGGGTAACGGAAACTATGCGTATAGTTGCCATAAAAGTGGGACCGGGGTCCGAAAGCATAGTTAAACGCCGCCGTATAGGCCTCTTCATCAATGGTGCGCGAATCCACGGGAGTGGCCGGCTCATACTTGAAAGTAACGCGATCAATGCGGTAGCCGCCGGAGAGGCTTAAGCGATTGCCCACGCTTAATTCATCATGCAAAAAGCAGGCGCTGTTTTCCTTCTCCAACGTGGCCACGATTTGACTGGGCGAACCAAAATACTCTGAGTAGTTGTCATAGTCTTGTTTGGAGCGAGTATAATCGCCCCCGATTATAATGCGATTGGTGATGCCGTCAAAATCCCCCCTGAAAATAAATTGCGGCGACAACGTCAGGATGTCGGTTTTCGTATCGGCTTCAAACCAGTAGACCGGAGAGGAACCATACAGTTTTTTATCGCGGTCGCGAACCGACGCCTCCACCTTGAAGGTGTCGTTTGAGAGCATGTCCAGCTCCATGCCGGCTTTAACATAGTAGTCATCCACCTGACTGAAGTCATCGGGGGAGAAGGTATCGGTGCGCTCGGCACCGATGGCAAACTGGCTGTCCAGTATGGCTCCCGGGTTGCGGGTGTCGTCGTAGTGGTAGCCCGTACTCAAATGAAAGCGCAGTTTGTCCGAAGGGTCGATGCGCAAATTGACGCCCACATCTTTGGCAATGGAATCGCTGTTGTTGCGATAACCTTCGGAGTTGAGGTAGCCGACCGAAATGTCATAACCCAGGATGCCCTTCGCCCCGCTCACGGCGGCGCTGCCTCTGAACGTGCCATAGCTGCCGGATTTCGCCGTGACGTTGCCCTCCAGTTTGCGCCCCTCTTTGGTGATGATATTGATCACGCCCTGGGTGGCATTGTCGCCGTAAATCACCGCGCCGCGGCTGCCCCGAATAACTTCAATGCGCGCGATGCGCTCAAGGGGTATCAGGTTCCAGTCCGGCCCCGAAAGATCCGGCAGATTGACCCGGCGCCCGTCCACCATCATCAACAGATTTTGGGGTGATGCCTCACCGGCGCCGCGCAAATCCACCCAGTAGTTGCGCCGGTTGCCGCCGGTATCGACAACGTGTACACCCACAAGGGTGGTCAGCACATCCGCCACATTCTGGGCGGTTGAATTCTCAATCTCCTCGGCGGTAATCACCGTCACGTTGGCCGGCACCTTGACGGTCTCCTCCGCCTGCCGGCTGGCCGTTACCACCACTTTGTCCATGGTCACGGTATCCTGAGCCCACGCCTCCACGCCAAACCAACCCAGACCGATCAGGCCGGCAACAACCCATAACTTCTGCATCTTCCATCTCCTCCTGAATCACAGCGGTTGGGCCCGGTAAAACAAAAATCCCGGACCGATATATTCGATCCGGGATGTCCCTTTTTTATCCTCAGAATCCATACGGCCGACGATTGTCCACGTCGGTTCAGCCGAAATTGTCCAGGCAGGTCTTCTGACTTTCGGATCATCCTATCGGCTGCCCCTTCCCATTCGTTTGAACAGTGGGTGTTTGCAGCGGTCGTCCCCGATTACAGCGGCGGGCCCGTCCCTGATTTTCACAGGGTTCCCTTTTGCGCTTTCAACTCAAGCACCTGGTCAATCCGGTTTGGAGTTACCGGATTGACCGGGAATTGTCAAGAATCAAGACTAGAATACAATGGCAAGAAACGCAGGAGCTGCGCCCTAATAGATCGGATTTACAATATATATTTATGTTGCTATAAGGAAACAGACAGCAAGCCGCCACTTAAAACTTAAAACCATTTTTCTATATGGAACTCTGGTGTTCATTGCCGGTAAGCGCAACCGGCATAAAATAAAGGTACTGTGTCTATTGGAAATATGTTTGGTGCTAGATAGCAACATTATCCGCATACCTGTATGGCTCCAAGGTAAGTTGCCAAAACCAACACCGAAATTATTTCAAATTCTCATCATCTCAGCCAATTACAATTTTATAGATTCGATGTTATGCATTTTCTCCAGTATTTTTCTCAGTTGGTTGCCATGTACCACTTGATGCATTGCTGACATTATTAACCATTGATGTGGATTCAGCGGACCGAACCATGGGTGTGAATGAAAATTTCTAATATATTTAGATTTGATATTGGCTTCAATATTTGTTCTGTAATTTTTTAAAAACATTTCGTATTCATTAACAATACTATTATTGATTTCTACAAATGGCTTAAAGTCCGCAATTTTAACTGCAAAGTTTAATGTTTCATTCTTACTTAGGCTAATAATACCATCTTGAATGGTTTGCCCAACATATATTAGATGCCATAAAACCATTGCTGGGGAGTAATATCTTGAGTTATCCTCGATGCCAAATGTTTTGGGTATTAATACTCTTTTGAATAAAGCCCCACTGTCCAACGCTTTCACGGATTTTAGTATTCTTTTTCCCTCGTATTCAAAAAACTTCATACCCATGCTCCATGACACAGTTCGTTTTAGAATAGGGAATCCGATATACTTTAAGAAAACCGCATCTTTGGCAGGCAAGCCATCGCCTGCCTTTTCTAATTTATTTTGTATTTGTTTGTCTTCTTCTGATAGCATATCTCTCTCCGTGCTATTATAATGTGCATCGCAATGCTGTGGGACGGCATGGTCCTGGTCGTCCCGATCAGCGGTGGTTATGTTCTAATTTCATTTATTCTATTTTTCACACTCTCGATATTTATATGTTTCATAGAATTGGTGTTTGTTCTGAAGATAATTTGAAATAAATCGATAGGCCCATTGCAAGACCCCCAGCTGCAGAGATCATTCCTCCGACAAGTGTCGTTATGTAATCTGTTTTCATTAAAAGAACGCTTATAAATACCCCGAATAATCCTGCTATTCTAAAACTCCAGACAAATATTCTTAATTTGCGCTGTTCTGATTCAGTGTTAGCGGCAGCAATCTCAACCTGTTTTAATATTTTCAATTCCCTTTGTTGATCCATTTTATTCTCCAAGCATAACGTCGCTGCCCGATCCACTGGATGCACAGGTTATGAATCCTAATCTTGATAATACCTGAATTTAAACCCATATTTCGTTGCAAACCATTCAGCAAAACTTTCGACTTTCTTATTATTCTTGGAATCGATGTTATTGTCTATATGGTGTCCAATTTCATGTAATAGAACATCTCTGTAATAAAATGCTCTTAGAGATTCATCTTTCCATTTTAAATCAATTCCCTCTTTATCTGTTTTTTCGATTAATGCACCAACTCGACGGTAATCATTAAGCACACTAGGTTTTGGCGGTTTTTTCCAATGCAAGTGCAAATTCGATTTCGGATAAGGATGAATAAAAATGCAAAAATTCCAGTAAGTACCATAGCAGAATAACCTGCTAAAGAATATTTTCTCTTGCTTGTTTGACCCAGACAATAGAAAAACCGCATTTAGACCTTTTAAGAATTGTTTCGGAATTATAGAAAACTTTTCCTTAATGCCTTCGATAGTTAAAGGCATTATAAATCTTTGATGAGTGGGCTGTCTGCAAAAATAAATTTCATCTTCATTGTCTTTGAAATGCTTATAGTGTTGTTCCCAAGCTTGATCTATTGCACTACTAATGGGATCAAAATCAGCCCAATTTGTTAATTTTGAGCCGCTATATCTGTTTCCTCGAACTCCCTGGACTTGATTGAAACTTTTTCCTTTATGCATATTTTCGCTTTTTTTGGATAATTACGTTTACGGAGTTTTCATAACGCTCCGCGTCTGCGGCGAGCAAAGCGAGTCCGACAGCACGCGGTTGTTGGGGCAAGCCCTTTAATTTTTGTGTATTTTACGCACTTGACAACTGTCACGTGATTGTTTACAGTATGTTCATGATAAAAACATTTGCCGATAAAGAAACTCAAAAATTATTTGTTTCTGGCAAATCAAAACGCTTACCGTCCGATTTATTGAGGAGGGCAATAAGGCGTTTAGAATTTATCCATTTTGCAAATGACATAAATGACCTTTTGGTGCCACCCAGTAACAGGCTCCATGCTCTAAAAGGCGGCAGGAAAGGGCAACATTCAATATCGATAAATGACCAGTGGCGAATATGTTTCCGTTTCATCGAAGGCGATGCCTACGATGTTGAGATTACCGATTACCATTAAGGATAAAACAATGGCTATACCCAATACGGAAAAGCGTGAAATCAGGCCGACCCATCCCGGTGAAATGCTTAGAGAGGATTTCATGCCGGATTATGACCTAAACACGACTTCCATGGCAAACGCATTAGGCGTATCACGCCAAACAATTAATGAAATTTTAAGAGAACGACGTGCTATCAGTCCGGCTATGGCGCTAAGATTGTCTCGTCTTTTTAGCAATTCACCTGAATTCTGGCTGAATGTCCAGCATTCGTGGGACCTTTGGGATTCGGAACAGCGCTACAGTAAAGAATTGTCTCAAATCCATCCTTTGAATGCCGCTTGATCTATCAGGCACCTGATTCCAGTAGCCCCAACATGGATTCGACGACCCAATAGTCGCATTATATTACGTCCATTTAGCCGACGAAATCGTATTATGTGACTAATTAGTCGTATAATACCCTTATATCCGGGTTTATACGTCTAATTCTTTGACATTTAGTGAAAACTAACCGTTACGTGTACAAAAGTTGGTAAAGCTTGCAGTTCTGGAACACTTGCGGTGGATCTTGAGCGAATTCTATTTGAATCCCATATCGCGTTTATGCTTTTATGTCAATGAAATAATTAGATATTCTTGATTAGTGCCCTACCCAATAGGCTCTGCCATCAACGATACCCATCTGCCGAAGGGGCCTTCCATGGCTAGCTATTGTCATTACCGGGTATAAAATGGAAATTTTCTTTATTCAGCCGCCGGCGGATCGAACCGGATAAATTTGTTTGTCAGTGGGATAAAAGCACCATAGAATGGCCCTGATAAATATCGGGGTCCCACCTTGAATTTTGAATAGCATTTATACATTATTCACAATTCAAGGTGGGACCCCGTACACATTTTTACCACCCGGTGGTTAGCGCAGCAAAGGTTTAATATTAAAATAACGACCAACATTGGATCGATATCTTGAATAAAAATCACCGTAAGTCTGTATTAAAAACTGCTCTTCATGCAAAATTTGAATATGTAAGGACGCGCTAATGCAGATGAACAGCAGTAAAAAAACTAAACGACCCTGCAATAAAAAGGTGCCAAACACCAATAAATCAAGGCTTAAATAAATTGGATTACGTGAATACCTAAAAACTCCTGATGTTACCAACTGTCCGGGATTTTCCCTATCAATTCCGATTCTCCAGGAATTGCGAAAAGAATAAAGTGCCATTGCATAGATGGCCAAACCACATACCATTACAATTGTCCCGATAAGTATAAATCCAATATGCTGAACAATTAAGATTTCTAGGATAGCCACCGGGATATGGTGGTTAAAAGACAATCCATATGAAAATGATTCAAATATCCAAACTATAAAACACGTAACAAAGAAAATTCCATTTAATAACTGGGTGTTGGTCAATTGAGAATCTAAAACTAACACTTGAGTCTTTTGAGATTTTAAAACAATCGCACGACCAATACCCATAGCAGCTAGGCAGCATAGAGTAGCAATTTGAATTATATTTTGAAACTCAACAATCATTTTGAATAAAAGGAATATTGTGCTCTTTATTCAATCGCTAACGAAGAATTCAGCGAGCGCGACAGCATGTAAACCGCCACCCACGGAGCCTTCGCTGAAGTGCCACGGCCCTTCGCGTCCGCTGAAATGATGGGTTCGCGCAGCGATTTTGCTGGTGTGATGGCGCCGAACCCAGCAAAGTGTTCGTAATGGAGCCGTATTGCTGCTGAAGTTCGTTAAAGATCATGTAAAATCGACCCTAAACCATTGCCTCATTTTAGCACTTCATACGTCCTAAATCCCTGCAAACTCCCAAAACCAAAAGGGTTTCTCAATATCAATCCTGCTGAATTCGTTCGAAGCATTTGACCATGAAGACCAGGAAAATGAACAATAACGAGCTTCGATTTCAAAATGTACCCCCCCGTTCTGGGCCGCGAACGATAAATTCAGCGGGGGCGACAGCATAAAATCTGCCTC
>JBNLFN010000039.1:0-60282 GCA_050305555.1 Desulfobacteraceae bacterium
TTCTAACTTTCAAGGCGTTGCGGTAGGCTTCGACCGCCTCTGCCAAAAGCGTTTTGCCTTGCTCGCCGCCGGTGCGGATGCCCTGGTCTGAAAGTGCAGTGCCCAGGTTGTTCTGGGTTGTGGCCCACTGCTGCGGCAGCTGATCGCGGGTTCTAACTTTCAAGGCGTTGCGGTAGGCTTCGACCGCCTCTGCCAAAAGCGTTTTGCCTTGCTCGCCGCCGGTGCGGATGCCCTGGTCTGAAAGTGCAGTGCCCAGGTTGTTCTGGGTCATGGCCCAATCTTGAGGCAGCTGATCGCGGGCATAAACTTTCAAGGCGTTGCGGTAGACAGCAACCGATTTTTTTAGGTATTCATTTGCCTCGTGCGATTCAGCACGGATCCCTTTTTGGGCACTGGCGTTTCCAATTAGAATCTGAATTTGGGCCCATAGCCGTGGCTGGGATTCTCTAGTCGCATAGGATGCTGCTATTTCGTAGTTATTCATCGCTTCATGGAACTTGTAATTATTGTATGCAGAATCCCCGGCCAGCCTGTAGTCTGAAATGATTTCAATCGTTAACTGCTGTTCTTGCGCTTTTGCCGCCTTTAAGCTTTTTATTTTAGCACCTGCAGATTGCTTGAATAATGATTCGGCCTTGCCGAATTTTTTCTCGGCGAATGCTGCCAGGCCAAGCTTGTGAAGATCGTCCTCTTTCTCTTTGACTTGTGCTACCCATTTATCAATCTCAGCTTTTGCCTGTGCGGCGCTAAATCCATAGTTTGTAGCCCATTCCCTGATAGCCTTCGTAAAGTTTATCGTTTTGGGGCTGCCTTCTGGATGGATTTGCGCCTTGGTCTGCTCGGCTATATTGGTGATGAATTTTTCAATTCTGTCTTCAGACCAAAACTTTTTTGAGCCGATGGGCAACAGTCTGATTTCAACCATTGACTTGGTCAATTCGGCTGGAACTAACACCTCACCATCCAATGGGTACTGGATTCGATAGCCCTTTTTATCAACCAACAGTGTGATTTTTTCACCGGCTTTGAAATATTCAGGGATAAACATCCGGAACAGCCCTTGCGCCTTTGTGCGCACCGTATCGCCGGTTTCTTTCAGCGTAACATCCACGCCTTGCGCCTGGGTCGTTTCATCATGCTTGCCAACAAGCACAACACGCCCTTTTAGATGGGCGCCATGCGATAACACTGGGGCGAAAAAAAAAGTCAATGCGAAAGCAAAATAAAATATGCTTTTCACTTTGCCTCCTTCATGGTGAAGCTCATGGAGGTGTTTCCAAGTGTGGCGTATTGCTCATGGGGTTTATAGCCATCTTTTTGAGCCATCAACTCCACGCTCGTTTGGTGCTTTGCTTCAACTTTTAGCTCAAATCTTCCCAGGTGGTCCGTTTTGACCGTTATACCAAACTCCGGAAGTGATACGCTCACACCTACCAACGCTTTCCCTAATTCTGTACGGATTGACCCTGATAGCACCTGCTCATAGGACTTGGTAGGCACATTGTTTTTTTCCGCTATGGGTGCCATAGGACTCGTCCACCACCATAAAACCAAGACGAACAACGCAAACCCTCCAGTAGCCTTTACCGCCACCTGCCCTATCTTTGATTCCTTTGCGATTTCGATGTTAATATTACCTATTAAAAAGTATCCAAAAAGGGCAGCAAGCATAGCGGACATCAAGGCAAGTAACCGATGCTTGAACTCAGGTAGTGTTGTCGGGGCAAATAGAAAAACAGCGATAAGAAAAAGGAACAATGATGAGCCAAAAATCCATGTAGCCAAAGATCGCTGTTTGGCCTTGGTCCATTTTTTTGGAGTTGCGTTCGTCATAACTCATACCTTCATGTAGCAAGAACGCGTTTTCCATGATCACGCAGCTCACCACTTGGGCTAATGTATCGGTAAAGTGTTGCTCTGGTGATACCCAGCTCCTTGCATAGTTCACTGACCAACGTCTCTTTTTTCCCCATGGCTGCTTGAGCGAGACGAACTTGTGCTTTGGTCAGAGCAAATTTCCGTCCCCCTTTACGACCGCGTGCACGAGCAGCTTCAAGGCCCGCCTTGGTTCGTTCTCGGATCAGTTCCCGCTCGAATTCTGCTAGGGCTGCGAAAATACCAAAAATGAGCTTGCCGCTAGCTGTGGTGGTATCAATATTGGCTCCCTTTCCCGTTAAAACTTTAAAGCCAATGCCACGATCGCTAAGTTCTTGAACGGTATTAACCAAGTGCTTGAGATCGCGGCCGAGACGATCAAGCTTCCAAACGGTAAGAACATCACCTTTTCTGAGTGCTTTCAGGCAATTTGCTAACCCAGGTCTATCATCTCGTTTTCCGGAAGATAAATCGCTATAAATATGCTTTGGATCAACTCCGGCTTTTTTTAGTGCATCTTGTTGAAGATATAGAGCTTGGGATCCATCTGTTTTTGAAATACGGGTGTATCCAATAAACATAGCTGTTT
Source organism: Desulfobacteraceae bacterium (assembly GCA_050305555.1). Classification (GTDB taxonomy): domain Bacteria; phylum Desulfobacterota; class Desulfobacteria; order Desulfobacterales; family Desulfosarcinaceae; genus JARRKU01. Next base: position 2,465 of record JBNLFN010000039.1, read on the forward strand.
CACAAACGATCGTTTAAGAGACATCAATAAAATGTTGGTTATTTCCGATAATGTGTGTATCTAAACCCGTATCATATTCTTCGTAAATTTAACATATAAAAATTTGATTGATTTACACTGGGCTTGCAATTGCCGTAGCCTTGGAGAATTCTTATGCCGACCCTGATATCGATATTGAATGGTTCAGACAAAAGAGCATTTGATGCGCCGCCTGTTTTTACAGAAGACGATCGAACTACATATTTCAAACTGCCACAATGGGCCGCAGAGTTTGCCTCCAATTTGCGGTCACCAAGCAGCTTGACCGGCTTTGTCCTTACGGTGGGCTATTTCAGGGCGGCCAACAAATTTTTTGACCCAGACAAGTTTCATCATACCGACATCGATTTTGTGGTCAGGGCGTTTGGATTAAAAAAGAGGCAGGTCCGGATGGTTCGTTACAAAGACACGACCCAGAGACGGCACAAAACGCTGATTCTCAAAAGTTCCGGATTTAGAAGATTCGACAGAAAATCCAAACGCCTGATAGCGAGGGAAGCCAAGGCACTTTCCGGAAAACAGATGCAGCCCCGTTCCATTTTTATGTCGCTGGTGGATTTTTTGCGATCAAAGAAAATTGAAGTGCCAGGCTATCAAGCCCTCGCGGAATCGATATCCCGAGCCGTTCAGGCCATGGAACAAGATTTACACAAGTCAATTACAAGGCATCTTTCGAAAGACCACAAAAAGTTGCTGGACAGCCTGCTTGATAAAAAAGATGACCCCTCCGGCGAAAATGGTAATCCGAAAGTGAAACGCTATTAAATCACTTTGCTCAAAAAAAGCAGCCAATCCACCAAACCATCAAAGATCCGCGAAAACGTAGCGGATCTGGATTGTCTCAAGGATATATTCGACGAGCTCCACCCGGTAATCAATTCAATCAACTTTGGATACCACTAACATTGACGCGAAAATATACCCTTACTTTTATAATTTATTGACGGTTCGGCTCTTTTTCGCCACTTTTCGATCCGGATTTTGGTTTGGGCCGCCTGAGCGGCGCTGTGCCGCGTCTTTTTTTATTTTTGGATGGGCAGGTGCGCCTTTTCAGTGGGCTATCGGCCAACGATTGCAAATCTGATAAATATAGCCGGGTCAAGATAGTGACAATTTCTGCTAAATATTGCACCTATTCGCCTTTTTTAAAGGATCTAAAAGCGCATTGCAGCTCTGTAATTAACACAATCTGAACATTGCCGGCCACAGTATTTTTTTTAGCTTATTATACCGCCGCAGTTTTAGGGCTTAAACTTTCAGGGGCCTTGCCTTGGGGGGCACGCTTTAGGGCCGCCTTTTTAAACCTGCCCTCTTTCCATATCTGGCGGGCTTGTCTTCTAAAAAGCTCCAAGTCAAATCCATTAAAACCCTCCTCGATATGGTCCGCCACCAATTGTCCGATGAGTTGATGGCGTTTTTGCTCTTGTGCTTGAGCCTGTTCGATGAGTTTTCTTGCCTGTTGGCGCAGTTGTTCCGGTGACATTTTGGCTGCCATTGTAATATCTCCTTTGGGCTCGTGGTTTAGACCTTCTCAAGATTCAGCTCGAAGGCGTCCTTTTTTAGCTTTTCCAATTTATCTTTCACCCTTTGTTGCTGAAGGATGATGTTTTCCAAAACCAGATCATTGCGCAGGATAAAAGGTGGATGGGCCGGTCTGGCCGGTTCCCAGCGCCATTTGGATAGCGCAAAATCATAGTTTTTCAGCCGCACCAGGCCGGTCAGATCGGGGTAGCTGCAAAGCTCGTTAAACAGGTTCCAGCCCAGGCTACGCTGATCCAGCGGATTAAACAGCATGTCTTTTTCAGGATCGAAAAACTCTGCAAAATATTCGCCTTTGTTATCGTAAACAATGCCCTTGAGGGTCACTGCTTTTGCTAACTTAAAGATGAAGGTCGAATCGTGCGCCCGACGGGAAAAGCAGAAAAATGCATCTCAACGTCTATCGATATTTTTTTGGATTAAGCTGATGCGCAGATTTGCTGTGTGAGGGGGGGGGCTTTGCAGCAGCGAAACCGAGTCGGTAACAGCCCCGGTTGGGTAAATTAGTCCTTTAAACAGATGTATGTCCCCATTACCCCGCCATCAATGCGCTTATGCTTGATCGTAAAACCGGACCGGGACAAAAGACCATCCATCACCCAGTCATAGGTCGAATACTCTTCCCTGAAATGCCTTTCGGTATCCTCCCGCAGTCTTTGACCGCCGGCCTGCGCAAGCTTATCAATCAGCGCATCGATATTGGCAATCGCATTGCCCGCTTCAATGATGACGTCATGGATGTAAAGCTGTCCACCGGATTTCAACATACGATTGAGTCGTTTGAGGGCGATGCCCTTCCAAAAATCCGGCAAGTGATGGAACGCAAATGTTGTGAAGACGGCGTCTACGGGTTGATCCACATGCTTATATGTTAGAAATCCGGAATGATGAAATTCAACATTCGACAGTCCGGCCTGAACGGCCTTGGACTGAGCGAAGTCAAGCATCGTCTGTGAGACATCAACAGCATAAACCTTGGCACAGCGTTTCGCAGCTTGAATTATGAAAGTCCCGGTTCCAGCGCCAAAATCAATCACCACGTCGCTTGCTTTGACTTCAAGCGCATCAAGGCTTTTAAGGCTATCTGCCACTTTGTCCCTGAAACTGGCATGGCGCTCATCGTAGATATCTACCTCGTCCGGGTCGCCGTAATCCGTGCCGATTTGCTGAAACTCGTCATATTGCCAAGACAAACGTTTGTTGATCGTCATGAATTTATCCTTCCGCCCAATACCATGCATCAGCCGACCATTCAAGCGAATCGAGACCGGTGGCATTCACCGCAAACGACGCATCGCAAAAATGGGCCAGCTGAACACATGAGATGTTAGGCTCGTGCTATTTCTATGCCATCCACAGCGTCCCAACACCATACATTATCACGTTTTAAATGGACTCCCCCAACCCATCGATCCAACTCCCTGATGTCCAGCCAGTTTTGCTTTCCTGACAGAACTTCCTCGCCTTCAGAAGTAATAGACAGTTCCTGGTCCGGGCTTGCCGGCAAGGTCAGTTTCTTGCCTTTGGTCAATGTGATCAATGGAGGAGAGGACGCCAAGAATCCATGAAGAATATCCCAAAAACTAGAATCGCCCAGGAACATGCGCGCTTCCAGCTTCTGATTATGACCAAATATTTTTCCAGGGCGTTTCTCGCCACCGGATATAATCTTTAGCGCTTGCTGCTCCGTTCTAGACAAACCATTTCTTTTGTTTGGAAACTCTTCCAGCACTCTCACTATTGCACCCTCTAAAAATTGCAAATCGCTGGTATCCTCCTTTAATAAAGCGCTCCATTTCTCAGGTGTTTTTTCTCTAAAAGCCGCCCAGGCCCGTTGAGCAAGTTTAAGCTGGGAATCGGAAACTGAAACTTGATGCTGGATTAAAGATGCCATTTCGTCAGAAGCCAACATACCTAAATACTGGTCGGTGCAGATGAGTGACAATATCGTTGTATCGGGTTGCCGGCCTTGAAACCAATCCAAGATTTGAATCAACTGTAGCTGATCATAAAGATCATGCTCGAACCACAATATAACTTTTTCATTTTTTTTATATGACTTGAGTACGTTGTCCCTTTCTATGAATGACCGATGTATCTTTTGGGCATCTGCCCAACCGCGGTCTGATATAAATTTCGCTCGAACTTCAGAAAGCGCTTCCAGAGATAAGTTTTCAGGAACCGGTCCCTCATGCAACACATCTCTCCATGGGAGAAACTCTCCAGGGATACCCGCCTTCTTCATTATTTCAACAGTACTGTCGCCATTCGTAATATTAAGAATCTTTCTCATAGGGTCTCCAGAGCTCAACGTTCCCGATCACCGAGTGCAGAAGGCTGCTGTAAAATCATGAAAAGACCGCTGCAGACGGAAAACCGCCAGACAGTGACAAACACCTCGGCCTGTTGCATCCGGTGCATCGGATGTTTGGTGTTTCTTTTTCATTTTCACCCAGTAGATAGAACACGATATATTCAGCCCCAAAATACCCTGATTTTCAATACAATTCGATTCAATACAAATTCAAGCCGTTATCGCATAAGATCAGTGATTCGCCGCATTGGCATTCACTTAAGCAGGACTGATTTTGCATATCATCAGATCCTGTTTTATGGACCTTTACTGCTGGATATGGCCTTCAACTTCAGTGACTTTCATCGAAATCCTGCTCAGGTTTTCTAATTATTTGCCGATAATACTGGCAGATAAGGGTTGCATACTTCCTCAGGATTACATTTCGCGTTGGAACCAACGAATGATGCGCCGCCGCCACTACTACCATAACCAACTGTTTTGAATCAACATTAAATATTGTGTGTAACCCCTGGACAATTTTCGAATGAAGATGGATGAACCGAATTCGAAATGGGAGACGGGTATAATTGAGTGACCGGCCAAAAATTGCAGTCATCGATGACGAGCAAATCTGGCTAAAGACCTTTCAACGGCTCTTTAGAAACAGCCACTACGATGTAGACACCTATTCCGATCCCCAAGTGTTCCTGGACACCATCGCCCGGGACCCGGGGCGATTCAGTGGCGTCATTTGCGACATCAAAATGCCCGTTATCGACGGACACCAGGTATTTGAAATTCTCAAATCCGACAAAAGGACTCAAAATATCCCCTTTGTGATGGTTTCCGGCGTCCTGACCCAGGACCAAAACCTAAGCAAAGTGCAGGGTCTTGCCTATGTATCGAAGCTGGATGAAAACCTGCGTGAAAAGGTGTTCGAAGAGCTGATCGATGTCATCGAGAACTGGCCCAAAATCAAAAACTACCTGCGTTCAAAAAAAGTTTCCGATGAAAAAATCAATTTTTTCTGTCAGTTCTTTATCAACTATCACCGCTATTTCAATGAGATCTTAAAATATGTCAATCGCATGGAAACGGCGTGTGTCAGCGGCGAGAAACAAACGATAGACTTTTTGAATGATCAATGTAACCGGTATATGCAGAACCTGTTTTCAACTTGCATGGATCTCATCTCAATTGTTCAAGAGATGCCCGAAATGACGGATTTCGTAAACAAGATGTGCCAAAGAGGGCGCACCAGCTTGAATATGATTCAAAATTTCCAGCTTTTACTGGCTGGAGAACCCTCCATGAATCCCGATTTTGACTCTTTTTTAAAAGAGTGCCGTGACGTTTTGGAAAAAATAATTATCGGCACGGAAAAGGGCTACGATCTGAGAAATTCAGGCAACTGAATTGACTCTGGCCCATATAGCAAACAAGTGTACCCCACAGTTGCATAAAAAAGATGGCAGAAAAGGCTAAAAACCTTTATCAGAATTGATTTGGCGAGATGTCAGAGATACCTCTGAGGAACCTCCCAAGGTGGACTTGAGGATCGGGCCCAATGCATACCATCTTTTCACGCCTACGGCTACCGCGATAGCGGTCCGTCGGGAAGGCCGGAGGACTCCAAATCCTTAGTTGGCATGGGTTTGCAGTAAAGTGCTACGGCTTCACCCTTGCTGCCGCACTTTGGGCGGAGCCCTCCGACTTTTGCAACAATGGGGTGTATTTTGACGGCAGTGAGTTTCTGCCATGCAAATCACGTTTATGCGCCATCCGTTTAAAGATTAAAGTGCAAAAAAACTATTTTAGCCTGGAGATACAGGCCTTTCTCTTGGCGCATAGACCCGATTTTTTTGGCGTTCTCAATGAGTATAGCTGATGATCGAAATGAATGCACCCTGAGGGTCCTGAAGCATAGCAAAACGCCCCACTTCAGGAATATCAGCAGGTGGCATCATGATCTTGGCGCCCATAGTTCCGGCTTTTTCGGCCACCGCATCGACATCATCCACTGTAATATACAGCCCCCAGGCCGGCGGCATAGACTGGGACGCCTCCTGCATCGGCATCATCCCGCCCACCTCTTCGCCATTCACATTAAAAACCGTATAGGTTGCGCCCTCCATGGGTGCATCCTCAAATGTCCAGTTAAACAACTTGCCATAAAAGTCTTTGGCGCCATCAACATCACTGGTGATCAATTCACTCCAACTTACCGCACCATGTTTCTTCAGTTTTGTATCCATTCTCAACCTCTTGGTTAGGGTTTAGTATTGCGCAGATCTTAATTACTGTATGCCGGCATACAATGGGAAATGAGGGGCATCACATCAGCCCCCCATAATCTTTATTTTGAGATAGCTTGTATCCCAACGGTCATACCGGTGACCGTTCCTTAAGCATGCGCTCAAGAATACCGGCGGCACTTTTCACGAATTTGGGGCACAAGGTCGTAAATAATTTCCCGGCTTTGGCTTTTTGATAACCTTGCGGATCGCCCAAATCGTGCCCCATTAATTCAGTGCAGTTCACCGAACCGTGCTCTTGCTCAAAACATCGGATAAAATCCGTAACCGCTCGATAGGTTTTTATTTTAGCGTCACGATCCTCATTGTCGATATGCCCTTTGGCCAAACCCAGCACCATGATCGAACCGGTTACGGCACCACAGGTCAGTCCTGCCCCCGCCATACCTCCGCCAAAGCCGGCAGCCATCCTCAACGCCGTCTCTTTTTCCAGTCCAAAGTCATTTCCATAAACCGATAAAATGGCCTGAGAGCATAAAAAGCCATCGTTGAATATCGACACGGCCTGGTTGATTCTGCTCATTAAATACTCCTAAGCTGTTGGAAAATTTATCACGGCGGCACTGCAAGCCATTGGGTTCACAAAAAGGTCCGGATCCCCGGCTAGGGCAATCCCCGGGCTGCGGCATAAACCAGTTCCAGCAAGGGTGCCGGATAAAAGCCAACGGCCACGATGACACCCACCAATAGGATGGCCAGCATCCGGTCGGGAAAAGAGAGCGTCAACACCGGTTGATCCTCCGGCGCGCTATCCAAATAGGCGGCTTTGAGTACCTGCAAGTAGTAGTAAAGTGATATCACCACATTGATCATGGCAATGACGACCAACAGCAGGTACCCCTTATCAATAGCGGCCTTGAATATCAGCAGCTTGCCGGCAAAACCGATGGTGGGTGGAATACCCGCCAATCCGAAAAGCGCCATCATGAGCGCCAGGGCCAGCAGAGGAGACCGCTGATGCAAGCCGGCCAGTTCCTTAATTTGCAGATTGCGGCCGTCCTGGGCCACCTTGATCATGACCATGAAGCAAGTCAGCTTCATCACCAACACGGCGGCCACATAGAACATGGAACCGGCATATCCCTGGAAAGACATGCATAAGATACCCAGCAGCAGATAACCGGCGTGGGCAATGCTGGAAAATGCCATTAAGCGCTTAAAGTCTTTTTGCCCGATGGCCGCCAGATTGCCGACCGTCATGGAGACAATCGCGACAATGATCAACCCTTTGGGCAGTATGGCCTCCATCCCCTGAAAGGCGGCGACCACACGCACGAGAACCGCGACGGCAGCCACTTTGGAGGCGGTCGAAATAAAAGCAGCCACTTGATTGGGTGCGCCCTCGTAAGCATCAGGCGCCCAAAAATGGAAAGGAAAGACAGCCAGTTTGAAAAAAAACCCGCCCAAGGTCATCAGTACACCGGCCACCACCATGGCATGGGTCATCATCGGGGATGGCAATTGCGCCAGGTCCTTCAGAACCAACTCACCCGTGGCACCGTATATCAATGCCAAGCCGAAAAGCATGATGGCGGATGCGCAAATCCCCACCATAAAATATTTAAACCCGGCGTTGAGTCCCCACCGTTCTTCCCGGCGCAGGAACACCAAAACATACAAAGAGTACCCGGACAGCTCCAGAGCGACATAGATGGCCAACAAGTGTACGCTGGATACCAAAACCATCATCGCCAGAGTGGATATCGAAAGCAGAAGATAGCATTCCGAATGGCGGTGCAAAGCGACGCCTTTTAACTCCCGGCATAAAAAGACAACCAGAAAAAAACCGATGGATAGCAACGCTTTAAACAGTTGAGAGTAAAGGTCCACCTGGTAAGCATTGTTAAACAGGACACCTTGACTGGATAGATGCGTTACGCTGAGGACAACTGAAAGCCCGGATAAAACAAGAGCCGCCCAATAGTTCCGGCGTGAATGGGGAGGCAGACATGCCATCGCCAGAAACACCGCCACCGCCGTCAGCATACTCAACTCAGGAATAAAATTTGCCCACGCCATCCAAGTCCCCTATTTTTCAAAAGCACTCTATTTAAAAAGTTCAACCGTGGCCGTATTGATCATGTCAAACAGCCAACCCGGCACGAGACCAAACAGAACAATCACCGATACCAGGATCATGCGCGGTGCGGTCATGGCCAACGATACATCCGGCAAATCGGCAAACCGCTCCATGGGGGGGCCGTAACAGGTTTTTTGCACCACCCGTAACATGAACAGGGCGCTGATGACCAGACCGCCAATGGCCAGGGCGCCTCGAACGGGATACACCCTGACGCAGGACAAAAACACAACCAACTCGCCCCAAAAACTTGCCAGACAGGGTACACCGATTCCGGTCAAAGCGGCTATGATAAAAAAGGTGGCCGCCCGGGGCATGGTCCGGCTCAATCCGCCCAGGTCCGCAATGGCTTTGGTATGGGTTTTGTCGTAGATATGGCCCACAGAAGAGAAGAACAGGGCCGTCATAATGCCGTGGGCAAACATCTGAAATACGGCGCCATTCACCCCGTCAAGGGTTAGCGTGGACAGCCCCAATCCCACGATCCCCATGTGGGAGACACTCGAGTAGCCGATCACATATTTCAAGTCGGTCTGGCGCAATCCCACAAGGGCGCCATAGATGATGCCGCATGTGGCCAGTACGGCCATCAGTTGGGCCCAATAGTGCCACCCTTGCGGGCATAAAAAGATGCCCACCCGCAGCACCCCAAAAGCACCGATCTTCATCAACACGCCGGCGTGAATCATGGAAACGGCAGTGGGTGCGGCCACATGCCCCACAGGAGACCAGGTGTGAAACGGAAAAACACCGGCCAGGATGCCGAACCCGATATAGAGCATCAAAAAAGCCAGGCGCTGCTGGTGGGGTGTCAGCAGATCGGCTTGCATCAGTGTCGGCAAATCGAAGGTCTGCAAACTGGCGCTCACCACCAGATAGATGATCGCCGGTAAAATCAATGCCGATCCGGCCAGCAAATAAAGTGTCAGTTTCATGGCGCCATACTCTTTGCGCGTACTTCCCCAAATCGCGATGAGCAAATACATGGGAAACAAAGAGACATCAAACCAGACAAAGATGAAGAACAAATCCATGCTCATAAAAAGACCGAAAACACCGGACACCAGCAAAAAGATCAAAGCAAAAAACTCTTTGACCCGATATTCCAACTCCCACATGGTGAGCACGGCGGTAAAAAAAACAATGCCGGTGAGCAACAGCATGGGCAAACCGAATCCATCGGCCGCATTAAAATAGGAGATGCCCAGTTCGGGTATCCACGCGACCCGCTCGGCAAATTGAAAACCGCCCGCACTCTGATCATAGGCAACATAAAGATAGATGGCGATCACCAGCGTGAGACCGCTGAAAACCGCACTGATCCATTTAATGACGCCGGTCCGCCCGGCCGGTGTGAGCAAGATAGCCAGCAGCCCGACACCGCAGCAAAGCAGCAGCGATGTTAAGTAGGGAAAGGTGGCGTAGTGTACATCCATCATCATCCAGCCAGTCCAAAATAAAGTAACAGCAAAGCCATAACGGCGAAAAGGATCATCAAGCGATACTGGATCATGCCGGTATGCAAGCGGGCGAGCAGCGCACCCAGATTCAGGGTGGACCGCCCCAGACCGTCAATGGCACCATCGATGATCCGTTTGTCATTCCATGTGAAGAGTCGCGAAACCCCTTGATAAACAACTTTTTCCAGCAGGTAGCGGTAGAGATGATCCAGATACCAGCGATTGCCAAAAAGCTTGGCCACCACGGGCAGCCGCTCCACAAACCCGATTTGCCGGGCGCGCGGGCGACCAAATTCTATCCAGGCCAAAACAATGGCCACCCCGGCCGACATGCAAGCAGCCACCGGCAGCCATCCGTGATGTCCCGTGGGCAACGATTGCCCGGCGCCTAAGGCATGACTTAAAAATGCCAACAACGGATGCTCAAAAAAGCCCAGCAACAGGGCGACGCCGGCAAGCAGCCAAAGCACAATGGCCATGGCAAAGTCGCCGCCGGCATGCTGACGTCCCCGATGATGTTCGGTGTGTGGCCTGCTTTGGACGTTTCGGGGCCATACGATAATAAAAATCAATCGAAAGGTGTAGTATGCCGTAAAAAAGGCCCCTGCAGCGCCGGCCAGGAACCAGACAGGATTGGAAAGTTCCAGCAAACGGCCGAGGATCAACTCTTTGCTGAAAAATCCGGAGAAGGGGGGCAATCCGGAGAGGGCAGCGGCGCCGACCCCCATGCAAATCGTGGCACTTTTGATGGAGCGCCCCCCCCGCTTACCGATCTCAAACATATCATTGGTATCGTATTGATGGATAAAAACCCCTGCACAAAGAAACAGCAACGCTTTAAAGCCGGCGTGGGTGATCAGATGAAAGGCGCCCCCGAAAAAAGTGCCGGCGCCCAATCCCATGAGCATAAAACCCAGCTGACTGATGGTGGAATAAGCCCACACCTGTTTGATATCCCGAGCCACCATGGCCATACTTGACGCCAGCAGCAAACTGATGGTCCCGATGGCCAGGCAGACCGTCATCATCACCGGCGATAAAGTAAAAAAACCGAACAGTCTGGCGAACAAATAGACCCCGGCAGCCACCATGGTGGCCGAATGCAGCAAAGCACTCACCGGTGTAGGACCCTGCATGGCATCAGGCAGCCAGGTGAGCAAGGGAAACTGGGCGCTCTTTCCCACAATCCCGCCGAATATCAACAGCGACGTCAACGTAATCATCCCCGGCGACACGCGCTCGGTCACATAGCGGGCATCATTGAGTTGAACAAGATCCAGGTTTCCCAGTTGCAACCAGAGCAAGACCAGCCCCAACATGAAGGCCACATCGCCGAATCGGGTCATCACAAATGCTTTTTTGCCGGCCTCGCTGGCACTGAATTTTTCAAACCAAAAACCGATCAGCAAATAAGAGGAGAGCCCCACCAACTCCCAGAACGCAAAAAGCTGGATCAATGAGCTGGAAACACTCAAGGTCAACATGGCCCAGGCAAACAGGGACATGCACCCATAATAGCGCGAAAACCCAGGGTCGCCGGCCATGTATCCCAAAGAATAGACTTGAACCAGAAAGCTGACCGCTGACACCACCATCAGCATTATGAGGCTGGTGGGATCCAGGAGAATCCCCAGAGGAATGTGCATTTCGCCCGAAACCAGCCATTGGGTTTCAAAGCGGATGGGAACCTGCATGCCCCAATGGCGTACCAACAATAGGATAGACGCGATAAGAGAGATCGCGATGGCGCCCACGGAAATGCTCGCCGACAACTTGGGAAGCGCACGCGTACCCAGCATGATCACAGCAAAGGCCGCCAAAGGCAGCAGCAGCGCCAGTACGGTGGTATACAAGCTGATATCACTCATCGGTACGACAGGCATAAGGGTCACCGGCCGCCTTCCCGGGCAATGCCCAATGGCGCATCCGGCTCAATGGTGTGCGTACGCCGGTAGATGCTGATAATCAAGGCGAGCCCGACGGAGACCTCCGTAGCGGCGACCGCCAGGATAAAGATGACTGCCGCCTGCCCCTCCATCTGCTGCCATTTCAGTGCAGCACCTACAAAAGCAATTGCCGCTGCATTCAACATAATTTCAACGCCCAGAAGGATCATAATCATATTGCGACGCGTTAACGTGCAAAACATGCCGAGCAAAAAAACCAACCCGGACAATAACAGCACATGCTGAAAAGGGACCATCATGACAACCTCTTTTCGCGGGTGGTTTGGGGATCGGCTTTTTTTATCTTTTGCCCCAGCACAATGGTGCCGATCAGGGCCACCAGCAACAGCATGGAGGCAATTTCAATGGAAAGCCAGTGGGTATTGAACAGATGCATGCCAAAGTATTTAGGGTGCGCCTGGGCGACAGCCATGGGCTTCCAGCCGCCGGGATCACTGATCGCCAGCATCACAAAAGCCGCCAGATAGAGGGCGCTGATCATCATGGCGGGTATGCGTTGCGATTTGGTAGATAGATGCCCCGGCCGTTTTTCAGTCGGCATCATCATGATGATAAAAAGAAAAAGCACCATGATGGCACCGGCATAAATAATAATCTCCAGGGCCGCCAGAAAAGGCGCCCCCAACAAATAGAAAAGCATGGCGGTGCCAAAAAAAGACAACACCAGATAAATCACCGCATACACCAGGTTGCGCTGCGAAATGGCGAATGCCGTTGCGATAAAAATGAGACCGGCAATGATATAGAATAATATTAAGTATAAGTTCATAGGTTCATTTTCGTGAGTTTAAAGTTTAAAGATTAAAGGTTAAAGTTAAGCGGCATGGCTATCGTCTAATTGTGCACAGCGCCTTTCAATGCTGCTTTCTAAAAAATTTACTCGGTAGAATTCCACAACTTTAAACTTTAAACTTAAATCTTTAAACTTCATGCATGACATTGTCTCTGCAATGTGCAACACACATCAGCCGTTTTCCAACGTTATCGGCATAACAACATTCACGGCATATTCGACTTTACATTCACCGGCGGATCTTCTTTGATATGCTCGCCCTTTTTTCCGTTTTGTGTGGCGATACCCGCATGTTGATAAAAGTTATAGGTCGTATCCTTTCCGCAACCTTCGATGAGCAAATCCTTTTTCTCAAACACGAGGGTCAAGATGTCGCGTTGGATATTTTCAAAATCGGGCGTCAATTGAATGGCTGATGTAGGGCAGGCTTCTTCGCACAGCCCACAGTAGATACAGCGCCCGAAATTAATTCGAAACCAGGCCGCGTAGCGACGGCCATCTTCTTTTTCAACACTTTGCATGGAGATGCAACTGACCGGGCAGACAGCCGAGCAGAGGTAGCAGGCCACGCAGCGTTCCGCACCGTCGGGATCACGCGTTAGCACGATGCGCGCGCGCGCACGCTCCGGCAACTCGCGCTTGTATTCCGGATACTGCTCGGTGATCGGTTTGCGCCCCAAGTGCTTTAAGGTGGTCGCAAATCCGGCAACCAGTGCCTTCAGCGCCGACCAAGCCGATTGATCTTCGGGCGGAAGAAGATGTTTACGATGCTTGCTGCTGTTTTTAATACTCATATCACTAACACCAGGCCGGTAATCACGATATTGATCAAGGCCGCAGGAATGAGGACCTTCCACCCCAAAGCCATGAGTTGATCATAGCGCAAGCGGGGCAAGGTCCCCCGAATCCAGATCATGATGACCGCCACCGCAAAGATTTTGAGCAGCAGCCATACCACCGGCGGTAAAAACGGGCCGCGCCAGCCACCCAGAAAGAAAACGGCCGTCAGCGCCCCCAACACTTGCACATGGACATATTCTCCCATAAAAAAGAGCCCAAAGCGCATCCCGCTGTACTCGGTGTGAAACCCGGCGCCCAGTTCATTCTCCGCTTCGGGCAGATCAAATGGAATGCGTTTGCTCTCGGCCATTGCACTGATGACAAAGATGACAAATGCAAAAGGTTGCAGCACGATAAAGGGAAGCCCGGACTGAGCATCCACGATGTCGGTAAGGCTGAACGAGCCGGCCAGCATCACCACCGGCACCAGGGACAACCCCAGGGCCAGTTCGTAGCTGATCATCTGAGCTGCACCCCGGATACCCCCCAACAGCGCAAATTTGGAATTCGATGCCCAGCCGCCCAAGGCTATACCATAGACGCCCAAAGAGGAGAGGGCAAAAACATAAAGCAGCCCCACATTAAGATCGGTAATCACCATGGGCAGCGGGTGGCCGAACCATACCCCATCCGGGCCGATGGGCACCACGGCAAACATCAACAATGCCGTGAGCGCCACTACTGCCGGCGCCATTTGAAAGATAAATGAATCCGCCTCGACCGGTATCAGATCTTCTTTGGTGAGCAATTTGATCGCATCCGCGACGGGTTGCAGCAAGCCGAAGATACCGGCCCGATTGGGCCCCAGGCGGATTTGAAAACGCGCCAGCAATTTACGCTCCAGCCACACCAAGTAGCTGGCCCCCAGAAGCAGCACCCCCAGAATAACCGCCAATTTAATCAATAGGAGTATGAATCCCTCCAACCAATACATCTGTAGCCTTTCAATTTGCTTTACTTCGCCGCTTTTATTTGATCGGGGCGCAGAAACAATCGCGTGGCGCCCAACATCTGCCACTCCAAGAAATAATGGCGCGGAACCACAATAACATCCAAAGCCATACGCGCATCCGCTTGCCAATCCAGGCAAAGTTCGCCCACCCCCGTGGTAAGGGTGACCCGGCCATCCGGTTCAAGGCCTAGTCGGTCTGCCGTTTGGGGATGCAGTGCGGCCACAGGTCCCGGTGTCATCTCGGACAAAGCCGCCGCGCCGCATGAGAGCCCTTCGGTACCAAAGGTCCAATCGACCAGCAACAGGCAAAGCCCATCTGAGAGCGTCGACTTAACGTCTGAAGCGGTTGGCTCGGCAGCGTAGGAGCGACCGGCAACCCCCGCTGCAAGGGTGAGGCGTTTGCCCTCTTGCAGCACGCCCATCCGGGATGTGGCCTGGTCCATGATGACATGCCGCATCTCCGAAAAATATTCCAAATCCAAATCCTGTGCGCCGTCCATCACGGCCAAAAGCAATTGCCAAGCCGCCATGGGTGCGCCATCCGGGATGGCGTTTTCAAAAATCCTGGGCGGGTGATCCCCATTACCCGTTTCTTCAAGAGGCGCACCGCCAACCAGTACGGGTTCCGCCTCCTGAAGGCGTCCCTCCTGATTGATCCAATGACCGCCGGCTTCGTAAAGGGTCTGGGTGGGCAAAAACACATCGGCCTGCTCCACCAGGGGTGAGTCAAGATGGTCCAGCAGTATGAATTGCTCCAACTGGTCCAGGGCCCGGATCAATCGCGGGCGGTTTGGATAGTGGCGCCATAGATCATTTTCAACCACCACCAACGCCTTGACTTGTCCGGCCTCAATTTGATCCAACACGCCGTCGACACCCCGGGTATCTTCGGTCATCCGGCCGGCGGCAAATGCATTGGGGCCCCACAGGGTATAAAAAAGTTGAGCTTTTCCACCGGCCCCTCGTAGCGTACGCGCCAATGCAGCCGCCAAACCGATCTCTGGCGCAGCGGTAATATGGGTGCCGCACACGATCACCACCCGGCGGCTGTTCCGATAGCGCACCGCAAGCGCCGCCAGTTGCGCATCGCGAGAGGCGGCCTCCGTGGCACGGGTGTTGGATGGCGGCGTCTCCTGAGCGGTATCCGCCGCAGCACCGGCGGCATCGATCAATTGTTGGATCGCCCCTTTCATCTCCTGGGGTGAGACCGGCAGGTGCAAAAAATTAAAGGGCATTTCAATGGCCCGGGGGTCAAGGACGGCCACATGACCGCCCAAACGTTGAACCTGCCGCAAGGCCAAGGCCAGCATGGGGGCCTCATTGATGGGATCGGCACCGAGGACCAATACATGCTCGGCAACCGAAACCTCACCCAGCGATACGGCCAAATCATCATCCAAAGAGGCGGTGGCGGTCTTGAGGTTCGTTGCCTGGCGGGCTTCGTTGACGACAACCGGTTGAAGCCATGCGTGGTGGTGGCTGAGATGCACCATTGCCGCCAGGGTCTCCAGGCTGTTGCGTACCGAGCCCACCATCGCCACACTGTGCGGTCCAAACTGCTGAACGACACCGGATAACAAACGGCGGGCGGTCCATAGGGTATCCGGCAATGCTTGACGCGTCCCATTGGCCATGGCATGTCGCGGTCGATCACCGCTATGGGCATACGGGTAGCCGTAACGCCCCCGGTCGCATAGAAAATAGCCGTTCACATCCATATTGGGCCTGGCCTCATGCCGCACCACCCGACGATAGCGCGCCAGGGCCACCAGGTTGCAGCCCAAAGCGCAATGGATGCAAATCGACGGCGCTCTTTGAAAATCCCAACGGCGGCCTAAAAACCGGGAAGGTTTGTCCGTGTAAACACCCGTGGGGCAGATATCGATGAGATTGCCGCTAAAGCGGCTCTTCAGGAGGCCCGGTTTATGGCGGCCGAAATAGACCCGCGAGCCAATACCCATGACACCCAGATCATTGGATCCCGCCAACTCCTGATAGTAGCGCACGCAGCGGTAACACTGAATACAGCGGTTCATTTCATGTTGAATCAAGGGACCCAGGTATTGATCCTGATGGGTTCTTTTGTTGCCCGCATAGCGGCGCATGCCGTGCCCCCCGGAGACGGTCTGGTCCTGAAGCAGGCAATGGCCGCCTTCATCGCAGACCGGGCAGTCGTGCGGATGATGGAGCATGAGCCACTCGATGACATGGCGACGAAAGTCCATGGCTTCATTATCGGTGGTGGAAACCACCATTCCATCCTGCGCATTGACCATGCAGCTCATTTGGATGCCTTTGACCGGCCCATCGGTGAATGCCACGGCGCAGACACGGCAGGCACCTACCGATCCCAATGCCGGATGATAACAGAACCTGGGGATCATAATACCGAGCTGTTCGGCCGCGGTGATGACTTTGGTGCCGGCCGCAACTTCGATCTCCCGATTATCAATGGTCAATTTCGGCATTTACTTCCCCGGTGATGTCGACAGCGGACATCGACCCTGCTGAATATGGGCGGCCACTTCATCCTCAAAATGCGCCAACAAACTCTCGATGGGACTGACGCCACCGGGCGCAAAAGCGCAGTAGGCGTGCCACATGTGACTGCACATGGTTTTGATCCAGGCCACAAACTCCGGTCGTCCCTGGCCGTTTTCAATCCGCCAAAGCAGGTCCCTTAGATAAGGAAAACCTTCCCGGCATGGGGTACACCACCCGCAAGACTCCCGGGCAAAAAATTGGGTCAGATTGAGGGTGGCGGCCACCATGCAATTGCGATGACCAAACACCATGATGGCACCGGTGCCCAGCCGGTTGCCTGCTTTTCTGAGATGATCAAAATCCATTTCAATGGTGTATTGGGATTCGGTCAGGAACCCGGTGGAAGCGCCGCCCGGCAGGCAGGCTTTAAACCGGTCATTGTTTTTCATCCCACCGCAATGGGTTTCGATGATCTCGGACAATTTCACTCCCAAAGGCAACTCATAACAACCGGGCCGGTTGACGTCGCCGGACACACAAAAGAGCTTGGTGCCGGCCGCGTTGTCCGTCTGCGCCAAATCCTTGAACCATTGAGCGCCATTTTGAACAATGTGGGGAAAACAGGCCAGCGTCTCTACATTATGGATCAAGGTCGGCTGGCCCCACAGCCCCTTGTCCGTCGCATACGGCGGTGGCTGCTTGGGATTGGGACGCCTGCCCATCAGGGCGTTGATCTGAGCGGTGACCTCTCCGCAAATATAGCGACCGCCGCTGCGATGGACGACCACTTCAAAAGAAAAATCACTGTCCTGGATATGGGATCCCCAATAGCCGGCTTCCCGTGCGAGGCGTAGTTCACGCTCTAATATTTTGGCCGCACTTTCATACTCCGGACGGATGAAGATAATCCCATAGTCAGCCTGAATGGCGTAAGCAGCGATTATCATGCCCTCGATAAGCATATGGGGGTTGGTATGCAAAAATACCCGGTCCTTGAACGTGCCGGGTTCCATTTCATCTGCGTTGCAGACCACGTAGCGGGGATGGGGCGCATCTTCCGCAACGGTCCGGATCTTTTGCCCGGCCGGGAATCCGGCGCCACCCCGACCCAGCACGGTGGCCTCTAAAAGCTCGGCCTTCACCGCTTCAGGGGTCCGATTTTTGATGGCACCCACCAGAGCGGCATACCCTCCCATTTGCCGGTATTCCTCCAGGGTATTGATCCTGCCGGGTTTGCGGTCCTTCAACAAAATTTGGGGATAGGCATCAGGCACTGAATGGACTCTCCACTGCGGGTTGAAAGTGCATTCCTTTCAACCGTCATTTCGTAAAGTTTCGATTAATTGGTCCAACTTTTCCAGGGTCAATGGGCCATGCACTTTCCGATTCACCAGAATGGCCGGTGCCCGATCGCAATAGCCGATGCAGCAGACCGGCAGCAAGGTAAACAATCCGTCGGTGGTGGTTTCACCCATCTGAATTCCCAATTTCCGGCACAAATGGGACACCAGGTCCGCCGCATCTTCCATCCAGCAAATCAGGCTGTCACAGACGTGAATGACATATTTGCCCACCGGCTCACGGTAGATAAAGGTATAAAAAGTGGCGATCTCATCCACTTCCAAAGGTGACATACCCAAAAGCTCCGCTGCTTCTTCAACGCCTTTGTCGCTCAGGAAACCGTAGTGGGTCTGAACAGCCGTCATCACATCGATCGCCGCTTCGCGGGGATGCTCGAGCGCATCGATTTCTGATTTGAGTTTTTCTTTCAGCGGTTTCGGCAGCATAGTCCAAAAATCCGGTTTTAAGTTTTAAGATTTGGGTTTTAAGTACCTTCGTGCACTTCGTGTCCTTCGTGGTAAAAATCAGACTTATTGCGAGCTCATCATTACTTAAAACCTAAAACTGCTATCTATCTATATCCGGTAGAATATAATCCACCGATCCGATGATGGTGATCAGGTCTGAGATGGACCACCCTTTGGCCATCAAGGGCATGGTTTGCACGTTGGCAAATCCAGGTGAACGTATACGCATGCGATAGGCATAGCCCAGCCCGTCGCTGACCACGTAATAGCCCTGTTCGCCTCTGGGAATCTCACATGAGGCATACGCTTCGCCTTTGGGTATTTTGGGGCCACGGGTCACATTGATAAAGTGGTGAATCAAGCTTTCGATATCGCTGAGCATATCCTTACGAGAAGGGACCGTATAACGGTAGTCATCCGTCACTGTTCTTCCCGGCGGCATCTGTTCGGCGGCTTGTTCAATGATTTTCAAGCTCTGGCGCATCTCTTCCACCCGTACCTGGTAACGGGCGTAACAATCTCCGCCTTCGGCGGTCGGAATATCAAAATCGAATTGGTCATACCCGCTGTATGGAAAGGCCTTGCGAAGATCCCAGCCCAATCCACAGGCCCTTAAATTGGGGCCGCTGACGCCCCACGCCATGGCATCCTCCAGCGTAATGGCGCCCACACCCCGGGTCCTGGACCGGAAAATCGGATTTCGGGTAATCAAGGCTTCATACTCATCCATACGCTTGGAAAATATGCTGGTGAAGTGATCCACCTTATCTTTCCATGCGTCCGGCAGGTCACCGGCCACACCGCCAATGCGAAACCAGGAGGGATGCAACCGACCACCGGTGATCAACTCCACGATATCCAGAATCAGCTCGCGTTCCCGGAAAGTATAAAAAGTGGGTGTCATGGCGCCCACATCGTGGGCATAGGTGCCCAGCCAAACCAGGTGGTTGGACAAACGGAACAATTCACTGAGCAGCACGCGAATGCATTGCGCCCTGGAAGGCGCCTCGATGCCGGCCAGCTTCTCTACGGCCAGGACATAGGGCAAATTATTGGCGGCGCCGGCCAAATAGTCGACCCGGTCCGTGTATGGGATGAACTGATGCCAGGTCTGCCGCTCACCAATTTTTTCAGCCGCACGATGATGATACCCGATCTCCATATCCATATCGGTGATCTCTTCACCGTTGAGGGTCAGAATATAACGAATCAGGCCATGGGTGCTCACATGATGAGGCCCCACATTCAGCACCAGCTCCGGGTCGCCGGTTTTGTCTTTGACAAAAACACCGCCGTCCGCCGGCTGCAGGCGAATTGCATCCGCTTGTGTATACGGCGGCATCTGCGTCGCACGACCCGGGTAATTTTTGCGCAACGGGTGCCCCTCCCAATGGTCCGGCATCAGAATTCGCTTCAAATTGGGATGTCCTTCAAAAAGGATGCCGAACATATCGAAGGCTTCGCGCTCATACCAATTGGCGGATGGCCACAAATCTGTCACTGAGCCGATGGTTGCACTGTTGGCGGACAGGGGAACTTTCAGCCGGATGCGCGTGGGCTGATCGAAGGCCAGCAGGCTGTAAACGACTGTAAAATCCTGACGGGGTTTGGGTGCACGGCGGGCCGATTCATCAATGGCGGTCACATCTTCCAGGCGCTGAAACCGCGGCTGCGCATCGGTTTTCAAATAGGCCAGCACGGCTTTGACTGCATGGGGCGCTACGTTCAGGGTTGCCATGTCGCTGGTGGGTTCCACTGAATCGACATCGTTGCCGAAGCGCTCGGTCAAGGATCGAACCAGCGCAGCATCGATCTTCGACAACGGACGTTGCGCCGCAGGAGGCGTCCACATCAGGTCCGTACGGCTCTCTTTAAAATCGGGCGCCACCACTGAACTGCCGCGAATCGCAGTGCCCATCATACCGGGGCCGCGCGGATCGCGGCTTTTGGTCCGGCCCTCCACCAACACCGGCTTTTGGGTGCCTTGGGTGCCGCCGCCCAGGTGGAAAACCGGACGGGTGGGTCGTTCTTCGTCTATTTTCTTCTGCAGCTCAACCAGACCGGCGAGAACCGCCTCCGGTCGCGGCGGGCAACCGGGGATATAGAGGTCCACCGGCAGGATTTGGTTGACCCCCTGCACCACACTGTAGGCATCGTACATCCCGCCGCTATTGGCACACGAACCCATGGAAATGACCCATCGCGGTTCGGCCATCTGCTCGTAGAGGCGCAACACCACCGGGGCGATTTTTTTAAACACGGTGCCGGAAATGATGAGCAGGTCGGATTGCCGCGGTGAAGGACGAAGTACCTCAGCGCCGAACCGGGCCATGTCGTAACGAGAAGTAAAAACGGTGGCCTCTTCTACGAAACAACAAGAAAGGCCAAAAAACATGGGCCACAGGCTATACCGGCGCGCCCAATTGATGACCATATCCGTACTATGGAAAAGCCTTTCTATTTTTGGATCTGTCGGGGACCCCACGAAAGCCCTCCTTTAGCCCAAATATAGACAAGTCCGGCTATCAAGACCACGATAAAAAACATGATCTGGAGCCAACCGGTCCACCCCAACTCTTTCGCGGCGACGGCCCATGAGAAGATATAGGCGCCCTCCACATCAAAGATAAGGAAAAAAATCGCCACCATAAAAAAAGGCACCGGATAGCGCAAACGCGCAGGCCCGGTGGGGATAATGCCGCTCTCATACGGACGTGATTTTTCGACGGAGGCCATGCGCTGCCCCAACCAGCGGGACAGCAAAAGAAGCGCGATCATCAGGACCAATACCATGCCCCCATAAACAGACAGGCTGAAGATACCGGGTTGCCAAGGTGCCAGTAGTCCGGTATCTGCAATCGGTTGCATTTACGCTCCTATCGTTGCGGGTAACCGTTTCGTAGACAAAGCCGTTGGGAATGGATAATGCGATTTGTGCTATTCTATAAAATAAAACCAAACAATTCCAGTGCTATTTTCTCACCACCCTATCGAGAACGTTTGGGGCGGTAAATGTGCGTCGCCGTCCCATGGAACACTTCAGCCGCCTCTTTAAGGGTCTCGGACAAAGTCGGATGGGGATGGATCGTCAAGCTTAAATCCGTCACATTGGCAGCCATTTCAATGGCCAACACCGCTTCGGCAATCATCTCCCCCGCCCCCGCACCGACGATCCCTGCCCCCAAAATCCGTTCGCTCTTTGCATCAATCACCAGTTTGGTGAGCCCTTGGTTGCTGCCCAATGTGGCCGCCCGACCGGAGGCCGCCCAGGGAAAACGGGCAACAGCATAATCAATTTCTTGGGATTTGGCGTCGGCCTCAGTTAGCCCTGCCCAAGCGATCTCAGGATCGGTGAACACGACAGCCGGAATTGCTGCGGGTGCATAGGCCCTTTTCTGTCCGCTGATAACTTCAACGGCAATGCGGGCTTCATGGGACGCTTTATGGGCCAACATCGGCTCGCCGGCAGCGTCACCAATGGCAAATATATGGGGTTCGCCGGTGCGCCGTTGGGCATCAATCTCAATGAAGCCCCGGTCATCCAATTGAATGCGGGTATGCGCCAGTCCCAAATTATCGGTAT
The DNA here is from genome assembly GCA_050305555.1 of Desulfobacteraceae bacterium. GTDB lineage: Bacteria > Desulfobacterota > Desulfobacteria > Desulfobacterales > Desulfosarcinaceae > JARRKU01. Next base: position 24,621 of record JBNLFN010000039.1, read on the forward strand.
GCGGCCGGCGACCGACAGCCACCAATACGTTATCGAACAAGCGCCGGGTGGATTGACCCCCTTCACTTTTCAAGGCCACCCGAATGCCGTTTTTTTGGGACTTGGGATCGGTAGCGATCGTATTCAACAAAATCTCTTTAAATTTGGCAGTCAATTTCTTTTTCAGATAGCGCACCAACTCTTTATCAACGCCCGGCAACAAAGCGGGGGTCATCTCGGCCACCGTCACCTCGCTGCCCAGGGCGGCATAAGCCGAACCCAACTCCAGCCCGATGTACCCGCCACCAATAACAAGCAAGCGTTTGGGCACATGGCTTAATTCCAGGGCTTGCTTGGAATACCAGATTTGTTCAAGATCCAGCCCAAACCCCGGTATGGGCGTGGATGTAGATCCCGTCGCCACAACGGCGTGTTCAAAGGTGAGGGTTTTTTGTCCCCCGTGGTTGTCCGTAAGGGACAAGGTGTGGGCATCCAAAAAAGCGGCCGTGGCTTGCAGGTGGTTGACTTTGCGCTGTTTGACCAACCGACCCAATCCCTGGGTCAGTTGGTCGACCACCTGCCCTTTCCAGGTTCGCAATTGATCCACATCTATTTCAGGCTTGGCAAAATGGACACCCCACGCTTTGGCCGCCTGGGTCTCACCCATCAATTTGGCCACATGGAGCAACGCCTTGGAGGGAATGCAGCCGCGATAAAGGCAAGCGCCCCCCGGATTGGCCGCCGGATCGATCAGGGTAACGTTCATCCCCAGATCGGCGGCTAGAAAAGCAGCCGCATATCCACCCGGCCCCCCGCCAATGACTGCCAGTTGCGTCGAATGATCAGTCATATCGTTTACTCCGTGTTTTTAGAATTTATCGGTATTAATCTAAATAGAGCGTCAATGGTTGCTCCAGACTTTCGCAAATCCACCGCAAAAAGCGCGCTGCATCCGCCCCGTCAATAATGCGGTGATCGTAAGAGAGCGAAAGGGGCAACACGGTTGCGGGAATGACTTGTCCTTCCGTCCATTTGGGCTCAATGGCGGATCGGCTCACGCCCAGGATAGCCACTTGGGGCCACAGCACAATGGGGGTGAAGCCCACGCCGCCGATACCGCCCTGGTTGGAGATGCTGAAGGTGCCCCCTTCCAGCTCGGTGGGCTTGATTTTTTTATCACGCGATCGCCGGGCCAGGTCCACGATCTCGATGGCCAATTGCGTAATGCTTTTGGTGTCGGCGTGTCGGATTACCGGTATAAGCAGTCCCCGCGGCGTATCCACGGCGATGCCGATATGGATGTATTTTTTATAGATGAGCTGCTCATGGGTTACATCGATGCTGGCGTTAAAGCGTGGAAACTTTTTCAATGCTGCTGCGCACACTTTGGTCAATATGGCCGTCACCGTCAGCTTGCCCCCCGCTTGGCTCACTTTTAAGGCATTTTTCCGCACAAATGTATCCAGCCCCGTTATGTCTGCCTTGTCAAACTGTGTTACATGCGGAATGGTCTGCCAGGAGGTTGTGGTGCTTTGGGCGGTTATGCGCCGAACCGTTTCCAAGGCAACCGATTCAATTTCGCCCCAGCGCGTAAAGTCCGGAAGCACCGGCTCACCCGCACCAGCCCTTGTGACCCCCGCGCCGGGTACCGGTGTGTGCTGCCTGTCTTTGACATGGGTCTTGATATCGGCTTCGGTGATGCGCCCCCCCGGCCCCCTGCCGGCTACGGCATGGATATCTATTCCCAATTCCCGGGCCAACCGTCTAATAGAAGGTGAGGCCGGCGCCGGTATGGCAGGGGGCTTCTCCTGTGTCAGCATGATTTTTTCTTCGGGTTGCATCGCCGCCGGCTGTTCATCAGTCTTGGCAGCAAATGTCGTTTCGGCCGCTTCTGCTGAGTCCGCTTTGGCCGGTGATGCTGCATCAGGTGCTGCTGACGGGTGATCCGACGCATCGGCCTGGGTTTCCACCTTGGCAATGACGGCCCCCACATCCAGGTCCTGGCCCTCTTGCACCAACACTTCGACCACCTTGCCGCTCAGGGAAGAAGGAATTTCCACCACCGCTTTGTCGGTTTCCAGTTCCACCACGGTGTCTTCGATCTCAACCTGCTCCCCTACCTTAATGTGAACCGCCACCACTTTTCCGGATACCACACCTTCACCGATATCGGGAACGACGATCGCTTCAACCATATTGACTCCTTCTTTAGCAAAATAAGGGGTTGGCACGTTTGGGATCAATGTCCAGTTGTTTGCGGGCTTTGCCGATGGTCGCCATCTCGATTTTGCCTTGCCGGGCCATGGCGCTCAACGCGGCGAAAGCAATGTGACGGGCGTCCACTTCGAAAAAGTCGCGCAGCGCCGCACGGGTATCACTGCGTCCGTAACCGTCGGTACCCAAGAGGGTGACCGGTCCCGGCAGGTATTTGGCGATGGAAGACGGCATCGCTTTGAGATAATCGCTGACGGCAATGAATACCCCTTGTTCATTGGCGGTTTGCTGTTCGATGAAGGATCTTTTGGGTTTTTTATCCGCATTGAGCCAATTCCAGCGCTCGGTTTCAATGGCATCCCAATACAGGTTCTTGTAACTGGTCAGACTCCATACGTCAGCCGGCACGTTAAACCGGGTCTCGAGAATCTCCTGGGCCTTAAGGGCCTCGTTTAAGATGGCGCCGCTGCCCAACAGATGGGCCTTGAAGGTCGGCTGTTTTTTGGACGCTGCTCGAAATTTGTAGAGCCCTTTTAGGATGCCTTCTTCCACTCCGGCCGGCATATCGGGCATCGCGTAGAACTCATTCATAATGGTCAGGTAGTAAACCAGGCTCTCCCCATTTTCCAACATGCGGTGCAGTCCCTCGCGAACAATGACGGCCACCTCATATGCGAAAGCCGGATCATAGGCAAGCACAGAAGGATTGGGATAAGCCAGCATATGGCTATGGCCGTCCTGGTGCTGCAACCCTTCTCCGGCCAAAGTGGTTCGCCCCGCCGTAGCACCCAGTAAAAAACCCCGCGTTTGCATATCGCCGGCTGCCCAAATCAAATCGCCGATGCGCTGAAATCCGAACATGGAATAAAAAAAGTAAAAGGGGATCATATTGATATCCGAAGTCGTGTACGAGGTGCCCGCAGCGATAAACGACGACATCGAGCCCGCTTCGGTAATCCCCTCTTCGAGAATCTGGCCGTCCACAGCCTCTTTGTAGTAGAGCAGGCTGCTTTTGTCCACCGGCTCATAGACCTGCCCCACATGTGAGTAAATGCCGTATTTGCGGAACAGCGCTTCCATTCCAAACGTGCGGGCTTCGTCCGGTACGATGGGCACAATATAGGGGCCGATCTTTTTATCCGCTAATAATTTGCTCAACAGATGCACCATTGCCATGGTGGTGGCCACTTCGCGATCGGCGCTGCCCTTTAAAAATTCATTGTACAACGCACGACCGGGTGGCCGGAAAATGGGCACCGACACGCTGCGTGCCGGTAGATACCCGCCCAATGCATGGCGCCGCATTTGAAGGTATTTGATCTCTTCACTATCGGCGGCCGGGCGGTAAAAGGGCGCATCACCGATCACATCATCGGGAATGGGTATGCCAAACCGGCTGCGGAAGTGCCGCAACTCCTGTTCATTGAGTTTTTTCTGCTGGTGGGTGATGTTGCGACCCTCGCCGGCTTCACCCAAACCATAGCCTTTGATGGTTTTGGCCAGAATGACCGTGGGCGCGCCTCGATGCGCTACCGCCGCTTTGTATGCGGTGTAAACTTTGTGTGGATCGTGCCCCCCGCGCCGAAGCTTTTGCAGTTGCTCGTCGGTGTATTGGCTGACCATTTTTGATAACTCGGGGTATTTCCCGAAAAAGTCCTTGCGGATGAAATCACCGCCGGCGACGGAATAGAGCTGGTACTGGCCATCGGGCACCTCTTGCATACGCTTGACCAAAAGCCCCTTGTCATCCTGGTCCAGCAGCGGGTCCCAATCGTCTCCCCAGATGACCTTGATGGCATTCCAGCCCGCCCCGCGAAAGGCGGCTTCCAGCTCCTGAATAATCTTACCATTGCCGCGAACGGGCCCATCCAAGCGCTGCAAATTACAGTTGATCACAAAAATCAGGTTGTCCAGCCGTTCACGGGCGGCCAGGGTAATCGCACCGAGGGACTCCGGCTCGTCCAATTCGCCGTCACCTAAGAAAGCCCACACTCTGCGGTCATCAGGCGCTTTGATACCGCGATCCTGCAAATAACGTAAAAAGCGCGCCTGGTAGATGGCCATGATGGAAGAGAGCCCCATGGAGACAGTGGGGAACTGCCAGAACTGCGGCATAAGATAAGGGTGCGGGTAGGAACTGAGCCCCCCATCGGGATGGAGTTCCTGTCGAAAATGAGACAGCTGGCCCTCATCGATGCGTCCCTCTAAAAAAGCGCGCGCGTAGATGCCGGGTGCCGCGTGACCTTGAATAAAAATGATATCCCCAGGATGAGTTGCTGATTTGGCATGAAAAAAATGATTGAATCCGACTTCATACAAGGTCGCACTGGAAGCGAAGGTCGAGATGTGCCCCCCAAGACCCGGGTGTTCTTTGTTGGCCCGCACCACCATGGCCATGGCGTTCCACCGAATCAGGCTCTTGATGCGCCTTTCAATCTCACGGCTTCCCGGAAACGGGGGCTGTTGGCTCACAGGGATGGTGTTGATATAGGGCGTATTGGCTGTAAAATGAAACTGGATGCCTTGGCGCTGGGCATGCACCTGTAAACGCCGAAGCAATTCCACCACCCGATCGGGTCCCTGGTTGGCATATACATAATCCAGCGATTCCAGCCATTCCCGGTTTTCAGCCGCAACCTCCTGATCTGATCGCATCGCCTTGTCGTTTTCCATGGACGCTGTCCTCTGTTTTCGGTGTGGCTTAAGCAGATACGCATTGTTGAAATGTACACATTGTGGAGCCGGTTTGGCCGGCTGTCAACCATCAAGCTTGACTGTGGACAGGAAATTATCCCATCCGGCAGTATCAACAGACAGTTCACCGGCTGTCCGGTGCATTAACGGAGAGATCTATGACTATCAAACAAAAGCATATTGGCGGCAGATAGTTTCTGGTGGGCAAATCGCATTTAAACGCAATCAGTTTTAGGATTAAAGTGAAGGTATTTGGTCTATAAGAGATCGATCTGGCGCTGATTCGCACCATTAGGTGCATATTTTTATATCAGCCCAAAAGGGGATTTCTTTAAACACGTTGCCGGCGACGGCCAATACGTTTTGCCGATCGGTAGCGTTCCAAGCGGCCGGCACAGAGGCCGGCCCTACGCTGAATCGATGATGGCCGGGCAGAGAATCTTCGAAGGGCCGGGCGCCGTCCCGGCCTATGATGACAAGGTTAAACCCCACAGTTGCATAAAAAAAGATGGCAAAAAACTATAGCGCCGCATGGACAATGAACTGAGGGTAAATTATCATTTTTTGCCGGTGACGGCGCCGACGCCATGGCCATGGGCCACCTCCCAGCGTTTGTCCATGTAGTATAAAATCGGTACGGTCATACGGGAAAAAAGCAGCGAAGCGATTTCTCCGGCCATCAGTGAGATGGCCAGACCTTGAAAAATAGGGTCGAACAGGATCACCGATGCGCCCACCACCACAGCAGCGGCCGTAAGCATCATGGGCCGAAAACGCACCGCGCCGGCATCCACTACGGCCTGGTCCAATGGCACGCCCTCTTTGAGCCGCAACTCGATAAAATCCACTAAAATAATGGAATTGCGCACCACGATACCGGCGCCGGCGATGAAGCCGATCATGGAGGTGGCTGTAAAAAATGCCCCCATGGCCCAGTGCGCCGGCAAGATACCGATCAAGGAAAATGGAATCGCCACCATAATCACCATGGGTGTGGAAAAGGATTGAAACCAGCCCACCACCAGCACAAAGATGAGCACCAGCACCACAGCGAATGCGATGCCCAGATCACGAAATACCTCGTAAGTGATGTGCCACTCCCCATCCCACTTCATGGCGTACTTGCGATCACTTCCCGGCAATTCGGCGGTATGCTGGGTAATGCCATATCCCTCGGGCAGGTCGATGGCATCGATCTTTTTACGCATCTCCAAAATGGCGTATACCGGACTCTCTTTGACACCGGCCACATCGCCGATAACATACACTACGGGCATGAGGTTTTTATGATAAATGCTTTTATCCGGAGCGGTCATCTCTGCGCGGATTACCGAAGAAAGTGGGACGAGACCGCCATCGCCGGCTTTCATTTTAATACTTTCCAAGCGCTTTACGCCTGCACGATCGGCCAATGGCAGCTTTAGCAACACCGGCACATCTTCTCGTTCCCGCGCTTGATGCAGCAACCCCACTTGTCGTCCGCTCATGGCCAACTTTAAGGTGCTGCTGATCTGTTGCGGCGTGATACCGTGCAGGGCCGCTTTTTCGCGATCCACACTCAGGCGATAGCGCGGGTAATTTTCTTCCATGAACCAATCCACGTCCACCACGCCCGGGGTCTGTTCAAATATCTTCATAATCCGTGCGGCAATTTCCCGCTGCCGTGCATAGTCGGGTCCATAGATCTCGGCCACCAATGTGGATAGCACCGGGGGGCCGGGGGGCACTTCAGCCACTTTGAGGCGCGCATGATGGCGCTGGGCGATCTTGGACAGGGTCGGCCGTACCCGTTTGGCAATGGCGTGGCTCTGCTGCTTGCGATGCCCTTTTTCCACCAGGTTGACCTGGATGTCCGCCTGATAGGCAGCCCGACGCAAGTAGTAGTGGCGCACCAGGCCGTTAAAATTAAAGGGGCCGCTGGTGCCCACATGGACCTGGTAGTCGGTGACTTCGTTGACGGTGGACAGATACTCGCCCATCTCCTGGGCCACCGCAGTGGTATCCTCCAGCGTCGCCTTTTCCGGCATATCGATAATCACTTGAAATTCACTTTTGTTGTCAAAGGGCAGCATCTTGACGCGCACCATGCCCACACCCACCATGGCACAGGCCAACAATAGCAGCCCCACCACGGCGGCCAAAAAAACCCATCGCCGGCGGGCATTATGAATCAGCGGGTCCATTACTTTACGGTAAAGCCGCGTACTCCAATCCTCCTGATCCCCATGGTCGTGCGCACTGCCATCGGATTTGAGCAAGCGTACCGCTGCCCAGGGGGTCACGATAAAGGCCACCAAGAGTGAAAACACCATCGCTGCCGAGGCACCCACAGGAATGGGGCGCATGTAGGGACCCATCAATCCGCCCACAAAGGCCATGGGCAAGATGGCGGCAATCACCGCCAATGTGGCCAAAATAGTGGGGTTGCCCACCTCGTCCACCGCCGCTATGGCCACCGTGAAGGGATTGCGGCCCTGGTTCTCCGGCAGATGGTTGTGGCGCACCATATTCTCCACCACCACAATCGCGTCATCGACCAAAATACCGATGGAAAAGATCAAAGCGAACAAGGTGATGCGGTTGAGGGTGTACCCATAAAAGTAAAAGGTGGCCATGGTCAGTGCCAGGGTCACAGGAATAGCCAAGGCCACCACCCCTGACTCCCGGCGTCCCAAAACAAGCCAGATTAGCAATGTCACCGAAAAGACGGCAATGCCCATGTGGTAAAGCAGCTCGTTGGATTTCTCCTTGGCGGTTTCACCATAATGGCGGGTGACGGTCATCTCAATATTGTCGGGAATAATGCTGCCGCGCACATCCTCAACACGGTGCAGTACTTTTTCAGCCACTGCAATGGCATTGGTCCCTTTGCGTTTGGCTACCGTCAAGGTAATGGCCGGGAAACGGCCTTGGGTTTTTATTTGCTTATATTCGGCTGCCGGGCCGGTGCCGAAAAAAAGATATTGCTCCGGTTCGGCCGGGCCATCTTCGATGGTGGCCACATCCTGCACATAGACGGGCCGATCCCCATGGATGCCCAACACCACACGTCCCACATCTTCAACGGTCTTTAGAAATCCGCCCACATGTACGGTCACCTGACCTTGGGAGGAAGGGTAGACGCCGGCATCCGCCTCTTGATTGGCTGTTTGGATCATCATGGCGGCTTGCGCCAAATCAATACCCACAGAAGCTAACCGCAGGGGGTCAAAAAGAACCTGCACCTGGCGCTGGGCCCCGCCGATGATGGATGTCAGGGACACATTGGGTTCACGCTTGATGACCGTTTCCACTTCAGCTGCCACACGGCGCAAGGTAAAGGGTGCCACTTCCTGGGACCAGAAGGTCAGCGCTAAAATGGGGACATCATCGATATAGCGCGGCTTGATCAGCGGGGGAGAGGCCGCCCAGGGAATGCGGTCGTAGTTGGCCATGAGCTTGGACTGCAACCGTACGATGGATTTCTCTTCGTCCTGCCCCACCAAAAAACGCACCACGGCCATGCTCATGCCGGGGCTGGAAGTGGTGTAGACATACTCCACACCTGGAATTTCCCACAGCAACTTTTCCATGGGACTGGTGATGCGTTGCTCGACCTCTTTGGCGCCGGCGCCGGGCATCTGCACAAAGATATCGATCATGGGCACAATAATCTGCGGTTCTTCTTCCCGGGGAAGCGCCACCACTGCAGCAATTCCCAGCAAAAGGGAGGCCACCACCACCAGGGGGGTCAGTTTGGAATTGATAAACAATTGAGCGATACTGCCCGCAATACCGGTTGTTTTCGTCATCAGCTGCTCCGTAAAAGTTGGGACTGTCGAAATTTGATTTTGCTAAGGGCTCGCGCAAAAATAAATTTGCATTATTAGGTGTTGAAGTACCTGGCTGGCAAGGCGCAGTAATATCGAGATAATTTTACGCGAGTCCTTAACTTTTTGGATCGCTTTCAATTTTAACACCATCTTTCATGTTCAACGGTACAACCGAGACGTACTGCTGCCCATCGGTGAGGCCGGAAACAACCTCAACTTGCGAATCCATGGTTTTACTCACGCGAATCAAGCGTAGCCGGGCGATCCCCTTGTCGTTCACCACATAGACACCATTGAGTTGCCCTTGTGCCACAACGGCGCTGCGCGGAACCAGCAACACACCCGCACCGCCTACGGGTATGGCAACCCGTGCAAACATACCGGACTTGTAATCGGGTCCTTCAGGCATACTCACCTTGACCATAAATGAGCGGCTGCGGGCATCAGCCGATGGCACAATACGGTCCACCTCGCCCTCAAACGCCTGGTTGTTCATGGCCGGCACCACGACCTTGACCCGCGCACCCACCTGAACCGACTGGATGTGGCGTTCCGGCAGCACCAGATCGGTCCAATAGAGCCCCTCTTGTTCGAGGGTTAAAAAAGGCGTACCGGGTGAAGCCAGATCCCCTGAATCGATCATTCTGGCTACCACCCTGCCATCATATGGCGCCCTAACTTGTGCGTCTTTGCTGCTCACCTTTGCAGCCGCTACCGCTGCCTGGGCCTGACGGTACTGTGCTTCAGCACGATCAAATTCCTGCTGGGAGCCCGATTGAGATTCGAGCAATTGTTGATAGCGCTTGTATTCTTTGGCGGCAATTTCGACCGCGGCCTGGGCCTGGGCCAATTGGGCCGCCACCTGGCGTTGATCTATGGTCACCAGCAGATCGCCCCGTTTGACCCGATCCCCCTCGCGCACATGCACGGCCTGGACAACCCCCATAAGCTTGCTGGAGATGGTGCTGGCTGTCCGGGCAATGACCGTTCCCACAGCTTCGTATACCAGGGGCTGTTGGGTCACTTTGGCCTCAGCGACAGGGGCTTTGATGACATCCGGCGATGTCTTTGCGGTGGTACCCGGCTCAATCGCATTGCCGCAGGCCACCACGGTAAAGAGGACTGAAAATAAGGCCGGTTTAAAATGATAGAATTTTTGCATGCCTAACTCCGTATTAAGTAAAGGGTCGAAGCGCTTTTCAACCATCAGCTAAAATGTCGATCAATAACACCTGCGGCCAGCGCCAATTCGATGCGTGACACCTTGTAGTCGTGCAGGGCTTTAAACAGTTGAATACGCGCCTGCTGCAAAGCCACTTGGGCATCCAATAAATCCACGATGGTGAGCAACCCGTTACCATAGCGGTTACCCACGATACGCAGGCCCTCTTCGGCCTGAGCCACGGCACCGCGGGCCACGGCAATGCTTTGCCAAGCGCTTTGGGCAAAATAGAAAGCGCGCTGCGTCTCCACTTTGACCTTGAGCACCATACCCTTGCGCAACGATTGCACTTTGTTGAGCATCGCGATGGCCTGCGTTGTTTGGGAAGATATACGTTGACCACTGTAAAGATTTACTTTGAGCACCGCACCGATGGTGTAATTGTCCGCTGATTCGCTGAAATCTTCGCTATTGAGTTCATAACTGCCGTGCAGCGCCAATGACGGCCAGTGGCCCGATCGGGCGCGGTCGATGTCCTGCTCGGCGATCACTTTGCGCAAGTCCATTTGCTTTAAATCCGGTCGATTGTCCAATGCCTGGTCAATCCATTGGGCCATGTCCTGTTCAAGCGCCACGCAACGTTCAAAAGGCGTGGCCGGGTCAATGGGTCCGGTATCCGACTGTCCCATGGCAGCGTACAACATGGCCTGGGCCACCTGAATCTGACTGTGCGCCATCAAGCGCTGCTGCTCCAGATCAGCAATGCGCACTTGGGCGCGCAACACATCACTTTTAACCGATATGCCGCTGCGAAAGCGATCTTGCACCATCTTAAAATGTGCGCGTGCCGTCTCCAACGATTGAACCAGGACGTTATGGTGTTCAACGGCCAGCAACAATCCCACATAGGCTTTAGCCACCTGGGCAATCGTCTGCTGTTCCCAACGCAACAGGTCCAGATCAGCCACCTGCCGGGCATTTTGGGCTTGGCGCCAACCGATCCGGGTCTGTCCCCCATCAAAAACATTCCAGTTGAGGGAAAGGGCCGTGTTGAAATTATTGATGGCATCCGGATCATTCAATTGGTCGGGATTAAAATCTGTCGCTTCAATGGCCCCTTGATTGAGTTTGGTGCCAAAGGCCCACAAAGGACTGTTGGTGTGGTTAAAACTTTCCGCCAAATAGAGCTGCGGCAGCAATCCCGAGCGGGCAGCGGTCGCCTGTGATGCCGTCGCATCCACTTCATAGCGGGCAGCGACCACCCGCGGATTGTGCTTCAAGGCCGCCGCAATCGCATGACCGAGGGTCAGCGGTTGGGGCAATTCCTCGGCCCTGATCCGCCCGGGCAAAACCAGAAACAGCGTGAATACGACCACCCAAATAAAACGATACCCCTTCATAAGCATGCTCCTATCCAATGCATTTCCATAGAAAAACCCAACACCTTGTAGTATTAAATCGGGGCCTTAAACACGGCATTCGTTGAGAAAACTAATTTTACAAGACCTGATGCATCGGTTTGCGAATAAGGAACCACAGGCCGGCTTTTGGTTACACAAGCCGCTCTAACGTCGCCGGATAGCCCCGAGATCAGAGGATCCAACCCACTTAAAGAACCCAACTGATTTGTCTATGAAGCACCTGAAACCATAACTTTAAAGGTATCTATATCATATTTAGGGTCTAATTTCATTATGCATTATGATTTTATGCTCATAAAAATGTGAAATGGTGAAGTCATAGTAAATCTACTGCGAACCTTTGGCAACGCAGAATAAGGGGCTCTGTTTCGCCAAGCGCCGTCCAATCCGCTGAAATGCCGGAGAGCCACTTAGACAAGGCGTCCAAAGGTGAAGCCGTAGTAACACTACTGCGAACCCGAGGCAACGCAGAATAAGGGCTCCCCATCGAAGCCGCTGAAATGCCGGAGAGTCCCTTAGCCAAGGCGCCCAAAGGTGAAGCCGTAGTAAATCTACTGCGAACCTTTGGCAACGCAGGATAAGGGACTCTCCGGCATTTCAGCGCTATTTGCGCATCAGATGGGCGACTGCCTTCTCCAACCCGTCAATCGTCAGCTCGAACATGGGGAAAATCTGACCGATGAGACCGATGGTTTGGGTGTAGTTCCACCACTTGCGGGGGGTGGGATTGAGCCAAACGCTGTGTTTAAAGGTCTGGGCAAGGAATTTGAGACAACCGATGCTGGGACGACCGCTACGCACAGCATAGTGGATGGAACCGTCCTGGGCCATGAGTTCGTATGGTGCCATGCTGGCATCGCCCACATATATCACACAGGTTTCAGGATCCCGGCGTGCCAAATCTTCAATGAGTCGGGGCTGGTGGTACCGGGCGGGGTCCCGCCAGAGGGTTTCATAAATGGTGTTGTGGAAATAATAGGTTTTAAGTGCTTTGAACTGATCACGCGAATAGTCGAATAAGGCTTGAACCACGGGAATGTAGGGATCCATGGAATAGCCGCCGTTATCAATGGCCAGCACCACTTTGAGGCGGTCTTTAAGGCGGCGTTGGAAAACCAGTTCGATCTCTCCCCCGTTTTTCATGGTCTCGTAAATGGTGGCATCAATATCGATCAGATCCTTGGGACCTTCGGGCCGGAGATGCCGCAAACGCTTTAGCGCCTCAGCCATCATCGAACGCGTCAAAGGCCCCTCAAGGGAGTAATCTTTGTAACGCCTGTCCAAAGCAACCTTCACGGCCGATTTGTTGCGGGAGATGCCGCCCACCCGCATGCCGCCGGGGTGAAACCCGGAATGTCCCACAGGAGATGTTCCACCGGTGCCGATCCAGCGGCTGCCGCCGTCATGGCGCCCATCCTGGTCTTTCAGGCGCTCTTTAAAATAATCGATCAGCTCCTCCGGCGTCAGCTTTTGAAGTTCCGCTGTGTCCAAGCCGAGGGCATCGGCCACCCCCTGAGGATCGGACAACCATTGTTCCAACAAACTGCGGGCCAGTTCGTCCAATTCCAGATCAGTGGCATCGGCAAGCTCCGCCCCCTTGAAATGGTGGGCAAACACCTGGTCGTAGAGATCAAAAAAACGCTCACTCTTCACCAGGATGGATCGCGAAGCCGTGTAAAAATCATTCAAAGATTCGATGACGCCCAAAGAGAGGGCGCGGTGCAGGGTGAGAAACGCGGTGGGCGTTACCGGTACGCCGTGGTCTTTTAAAGTATAAAAAAAATCAAGGAACATAATATCAGCCTACGGCCTGTGAGTTGGTGTTTTGAGATACCTTCTAATACCGTCCCCTACCCTGGGCCTTCTCCACCGCCAACTGATAATCCCTGCTCTTTTTAAACAAGATGCCCAAAAAAGGCAGCCGGCTTTTACCCAGCTGTTTGGGATCAAAATCAGGATCGGTTTGCAATGCGCGGATCCAGTTGATCAACTCACGGGTGGCGGGCCGCTTTTCGACCCCTTCAATCTGTCGCAGGCGATAAAAAACCTCGATCGCTTTTTCGACCAAAAGGTCGCTGATGCCTGAAAAGTGAACATCGATAATCCGCCGCATCATTTTCGGATCGGGAAAGGCGATGTGGTGGAAGTTGCAACGCCCCAAAAACGGATCCGAAAGGTCCTTTTTGGCGTTGGATGTAATGATAATCACCGGCCTCTGCTTGGCCTGGATGGTTTTATCGATCTCGATGATGTCGAAAGACATCTGGTCCAGCACATCGAGCATGTCGTCTTGAAAATCGGTGTCCGCCTTGTCAATTTCGTCAATCAGCAAAACCACCCGCCGGTCGGCAACAAAGGCTTGACCGATCTTGCCCATCTTGATGTAAGCCTCAATATCATGGACATCCCGTTGGCTGTCACCAAAACGGCTGTCGTTGAGCCGGGTTAACGTATCGTATTGATACAGCGCCTCGACCAGCTTCATGCTGGATTTAACATTCAGTATAATCAGCGGCATGGCGAGGCTTTCGGCAATGGCATGCCCCAGCATGGTCTTGCCGGTACCCGGTTCGCCTTTAAGCAGCAGGGGCATCTCAAGGGCCATGGAGACATTAACGATTTGGGCCAGCTCGGCGTCCAGCACATATCGACTGGCACCGGTAAAAGGTTGAGTGGTCATTTCTTCTCCTTGAACTGTTTACTCAATGTTTTATTACAAGTATCTCAAAAAAATAGAACGGTTAGGAAGCGCGAACGCGCTCCGCCAATCCTTGCGTGAGTTGCAGCACCTTCAGGCTCAGCGATTCCGTCAACGATCCGGTGCCACATGCCGGCGTGATAAACGATTGCGCTTTGATGCGGGACGGATCCACTCGCAGGGCACTGACCTGCTGCAATTTGGTGTGCCAATCCTGCCACAGGCTGTCTATGGTGGCCGCTTCAATCTCCTGTGCCTGCAAAGTGGGCACCAGCCCCCAAGCCAGACAGCGACCGGATTGCAAAAAGGCTTTGAGCGGGTCTGAATATAACATCAATTTGTCGAAATAGCCGTGGGCATCAAAATTGACAATGTCGGCCTTGGACTCCAGCAACAGCGACCAATCGGTGTTGGCGCAAACATGTACCCCGGCCAGAGCCCCTTGGGCATGGATGGCTTCGATCACTTCATCGAGGCAACCGCTGATGTCTGCTTTGGATATGCTGATCAACTCCGATGACCCATAGCCGGCCAAAGCCGGCTCGTCCACAAAAATAATCACCGGCGCTTTGGCACAAGTTAATTTTTGGGCCTGCCAGGCCGCTTTGAGGGCCAATAGCTTGACGGCGGCGTCTCTCAAGGCGTCGTGGTAAAAAATGGCGCGGCCCTCTTGATCGTGCAACGCCGTGCAAAAAGTAATGGGTCCGGTGACTTGACCTTTGACGGCGGAAAGGTCCGCAGGGTTGGATGCCAGAACATCCAGCAGGGTAAAAAAGCCGGGGGCGCTCCGGACGGTCAAGGCAAAGCGCGATTGATCCCAATCCAGGGTTTGCTCACCCACTGCCAGGTACGCTTCGAAAAAGGCCAGCATTTCCTCATCAAAAGCACTATCCTGTGTATTCACGTAATAACGGTCCGCTTCCACAACCAGGCCGGGCACCCCCTCCATAAACTGTTCGACCATACCCTCTTGGGGGTAGACCGGCAGTTGCACCCAATTGGGTATTTGCGGTACATGCGCAAAGGTCAAGCGAGCGGCCGCCTCATGATCACGCAACGGCTGACTGCCGATCAGCATGGCCAAACCGTTTGGTTTAAATGCAGAAACTGACATTGTATATCCTCTTTCTGAAGTTGGCACCCGTGCCATTTTTCGTTTTCAAATTCAAGGGGAAAACGAGTCCCTTAAAGTCATCGGCAAGGGAAGCGCACCCCAATTCGGCAAAAGTGGTATGTAGCATGGCCCCTGTGTCAGTACAAGTTTTTGATAGCTGTGAGGTTGATTGACACCTATATGGCCCAATGTTATAGTTTTCGTCTAGGCTTCGTTTGCAGATCAAACACTAGGTGACCCATGAACAAAGTCATTTCCTTGGATGACAAGTTAAAGCTCTCTGCCAGACAGCGGGATGCCCTGGTCCGCAAACGCAAAATACTATCGGTGCGCAAGGTGTTTCAATGCACCCACTGCGCTTCCAAGTGCGAACGTTGCGGCGCCAGCCTTGGACCGGATAACCAGGGGCCCAGGGACAACCCGCGAATCCCATATAACTTCTGCGATAGCTGTGCTGAAGAGTATATTGAATACATCAACCGTTTACAGGGCAAAGGCGACAACGATGCATATTGGTATAACCACGCATGGCTCAAGGTGTGGCGCTCCTGGATTGAATACCAGGGGGCCATTGACCAATACCTGCGTTCAAAAGAGTTTCGCCAGCTGTTGGACGAACTGCGCCCCGGTAGCGAGGATGGGCCTTAGCGAATATTTCGAACTTGAAGTACATTCTGTTTTTTGAAATAAATACGCACCAGCCGGTTATGCCACATGCACTGTTTAAGATTTTTAACATTTACCACGAGGTAGGAGGGTTCTATGTTTGGTTTGGGTATGCCGGAAATGATCGTGATTCTGGTCATCGTGCTGATTATTTTCGGCGCAGGAAAATTGCCGCAGATCGGTGACGGCATGGGAAAAGCCATTCGCAATTTCCGCAGCGCCACCCGCGACAAAGATGATCAAAAACCGGAAAAACTCGAAGAAGAAAAAAAGGAGTAACGGGTCTTAACCCATAATGTCAAACGCCAGGGCGGCCGGGTGCGTTGCACCGGCCGCCCTTGTATTTGACGGTACTTAAAAGGGTATATCATCTTCCTGCGTATCCACCATAGGCGGTTCAGGATACCCCGGATCGCCCTTGGCCGAAGAGGCCGGCCGGCCGCCGCCCTCTTTGCCACCCAGAAATTGCACCGTTGACGCTACGATTTCCGTGGAATAGCGGGTCACGCCATCCTGCTCCCAGGAGCGTGTCTGTAACTTGCCCTCCACATAGACCTGACTGCCCTTGTGCAGGTACTCGCCGCAAATTTCGCCCAAACGCCGCCAGGCCACAATGCGATGCCACTCGGTGCGCTCTTTTTTCTCGCCCGACTGTTTGTCGTTCCATGTCTCTGATGTGGCCACACTGAAATTGGCCACTGCGGTGCCATCCGGGGTATAGCGCACCTCCGGGTCCCGCCCCAAATTACCGACAATGATTGCCTTATTAATGCCTGCCATGGGTCACCTTCCTTTCCATCATTCTTTCTCTTTTGTATCACGAATCATCAAACGCCTCAGCTTTCCCAGCAGTGGCTCTTTGGCCCGGAGGGCGCCGTGCAAGCACACTTCGATACAACAATAACATCGTATACAGCTGTCATAGTCAAACCAGATGCCCTTGTCGTTGTGGTCGATGACATGCGCCGGGCAAATCTTCCAACACTCGCCGCATAGCTTGCATCGGTCGTTGTCCACCACCGGCTTTTGGATAATGTATTTGCGCATCAACCGGCTGAACGATTCCGGCCCCAAACTTAATGAGTGAAGCTCCGGAAATTGAAAATCGTCGATGATATGGATATCGCCACTGGCGTTTACAATACCGTCATAGACACCTAAATCGCGCGCCAGGCTGCAAGTCAGCAAATCCGCCGGATCCATGCCCAGCAAGGTGGCAATGGTTTTATCCACGGCATGTCCGTTGGCTCCCCCCACCAACAACCCCAATTCACGCGGTTTGCCGCTCTTGGCCGGGCCCTGACCTTCCAAAGCCAGAATGCCGTCCACCAGGGTAAATGCCGGTGCCACCGCTTCATAAATCTGCACCAGCAGACGGGCAAAGAGTCGGCGATCCACCCCGGCGCGCAGATGCCACTCCGGTTTG
Source organism: Desulfobacteraceae bacterium (assembly GCA_050305555.1). Lineage (GTDB taxonomy): Bacteria > Desulfobacterota > Desulfobacteria > Desulfobacterales > Desulfosarcinaceae > JARRKU01. The sequence goes on from JBNLFN010000039.1 coordinate 41,807, forward strand.
CGCAGCCCGACAATGGTGCCGAAAATGTTTTTGACCCCCAACGTGAGATACATATGGGCATGGGTTTTGAGCTTGGCCACGTTGATCACCCGATCCGCCTCCATCACGTCCTTGGCGATCTCGATGCGACCAAAAGGTTTACCGATATCCACTTCAACCGAATCTTTAAACCCGCGGATGTCAATGTCCAACCCTTTAAGGGCGACGGCATAGCCCGATTCGCTGAGTATCTTGCGAAAAGTGCCGACCCCCTGGCTATCGCCGATTTGAACGTAAGCCCCTTTATCGAGTAAATACTCCACCACCGCGCGCACCACATAGGGATGGGTCACGATGGCATGTGCCGGTTGGGCCGGCATCAGCAAATTGGGTTTGACCAACACGCGGGTTTGAGGACGAATCCAATCCGGTCCCTGGCTGTCCAGCATATCGCCCACCAAGGTCTTAAGGTCGCCATGTTCGCTCTTATAGCTAGTTTTTTTGATGAAGACTTTGGCCATGGACGGTCGTCGCTGTTTCTTTCTCCACGCAGTTGGGTCAGCCATCTGAAGTGGCCCCAAAAAGGCGGGATCGTTTACAATTATCCACTCAACTGATACAGCTTCCGATATGCTGGGTCACAATAGTATCGATGGGTAGCATTATCAAGAGATTTTCTGACGCTTCTGGCGGGCCCATACACGATCAGAAAGGCGGTGGCGCGACGGGAGCGTCAAAACAATCGACGTAGACCCTCCCTCCGGCCCAACCCTATGAATTTAGAAAAGCAAATCAAACGCCATATCATCGGCGCCAACCATCGCTTTTTTGCATTGAGCATCCCCGGGTTTGAATCGATCTGCCGGCGGGAGCTGGATCGGCTCTCGGACACCCTTGGCGTGGATCAAATCACCAAAGGCGGAGTCGCTTTCAACGGGCGCTTGACCGACCTGTTGAAAGCCAATTTGAATTTGCGTACCGCCGGACGGATCTTGATGCGCATCGGCACCTTCAAAGCCACCAACTTTCACCAACTGGTCAAAAAATCCGGGGCCCTGCGCTGGTCCCTCTATCTACCCGACGGCGCCATTCCCACCTGCAAGGTCACGGCACACCGTTCGCGCCTTTACCACAGCCAAGCCATTGCCCAGCGCCTCAAGCAGGTCATTGTCGATCATTGGCTAAGCAGAGAGATTGCGCCCGGCCGAACCGAGGGACAATCTTTATATGTACGTCTGGAAAACGATCATGTCACCCTTTCCCTGGACAGCAGCGGCGACAACCTATACCGGCGCGGTCTCAAGCGCCACGGCGCCCGGGCCCCCCTGCGCGAAACCATCGCGGCGGCTATCCTGCAATATGCAGGTTATCGACCCGGCATGCAAGTGATTGACCCCATGTGCGGCGGCGGCACCTTCAGTCTCGAAGCCGCCCTGATGGCCAAACGCATCGCACCGGGCCTGGGACGCACGTTTGCCTTCATGCAGTGGCCGGGTTTTAAATCCCGTCAATGGGAACACCTCAAAAAAGTCGCCATCCGAAAAATCCAACCCTTGCCGCGTCCGTTGATCCGGGCATCTGATATCAACCCACAGGCATGTTCCAAACTCAGCCAATGTGTGCATGACAATGGTTTGGAAGATGCCGTGCAGGTTACTGAGCAAGATTTTTTCAGCCTCCGCCCTAAAAAAACAGTGGGCTCCAGTGGTCTGGTGGTGCTTAATCCCCCCTATGGCCGTCGCATGGCGCCAAAAGGCGACACCAATGATCTGGAAATCTTTTACCGGGATATGATGATAAAATTGAGGCTTGATTTTAAAAACTGGAATGTGGCCCTGCTGCTTCCACGGGGCGCCACCAAAAGTGTAAAGGCCATGTCACTGCACTCTCTTGCGATGGTTCACGGCGGGCTTGCGCTGACCTTAGTAACCGGTAAAATTTCCTAAAATGGAACCAAGATTGACGTTGCGAAGCGACTGGGCTAAATTGTCGAGTCAGGTATCGGGACCCATTGACAACGCATCGTGAACCAACCCAATCTATGAAACCAGACAACATCTTTAAAAACATACCGGATCAATTGCCTGAAGAGTTGATCCAGGTCATCGCCGCCCGTGAGCCGGTGCGCATCGAAAGAATTCTTTCCAAAGGCCATCGCTCTGCCCAGGGGTTCTGGTACGATCAAAACTGGGACGAATGGGTGCTGTTGATGCGCGGCGCCGCCGGCATTGAAATGCAGGACCAATCGGCCGTCATCAAGCTGGAGCCGGGCGATTACCTGCTGATTCCGGCCGGCGTCAAACATCGTGTGGCTTGGACCGCACATGATGAAACCACCATCTGGCTGGCCGTCCATATCAACCGGCCAGATGAAAAAAAATAAAGCCATGACAATTGGATAGAGATGTTCATCGCCAAGGAGTTCATATGCGCACCTCCCAAGCCGTTGTGACCCTAGCCGCCTGTATTGTGATCATTGCCGGCATGAAAGCGGCAACCGCAATTCTGATTCCCTTCTTGCTGGCCGCCTTTATTGCCATTATCTGTGCGGCACCCATGTTCTGGTTGCAACGCAAAGGGGTACCCGCCACATTGGCGGTGTTATTGGTGGTATTGGGCATACTGAGTGTCCTCATTTTGGTCGGTGCCTTGGGGGGACAATCCATCAACGATTTTTCCAAAGACCTACCCATATACCAGGCCAAAATCAAAGCCCAAACCAGCGCCCTGCTGGCCTATCTGGACAAACTGGGTGTCGACACCCAAGCGCTGGCGCTTAACGAAGTGTTTGATCCGGGTGCGGCCATGAAATTGGCGGCAACGGTGCTGAACGGATTGGGCAATGCCCTCACCAACGGATTTTTAATTCTCATGACGGTCATCTTCATTTTGCTGGAAGCCGCCAGCTTTCCATCCAAAATTCAAGCCATCAAAGGCGCTCCGGATGCCTCCTTGTCCCGCTGGGACCACTTTATTGCGCAAGTCAAACAATATATGGCCATCAAAACCTGGGTCAGCCTGGCCACAGGCATCATCATTGCCGTATGGCTGGCCATTTTGGGGATAGACTATCCCTTGTTGTGGGGATTGCTGGCCTTCGCTCTCAACTATGTCCCCAATATCGGATCCATCATTGCCGCTGTGCCCGCCTTGCTGTTGGCACTGGTCCAGGTGGGGGTCGGAAAAATGCTGGCGGCGGCGGGCGGCTATGTGGCGGTCAATTTGATCATGGGCAACGCCATTGAACCGCGCTTTATGGGCAAGGGATTGGGGCTTTCGACCCTGGTGGTGTTTCTATCGCTGCTCTTTTGGGGCTGGGTGCTGGGCCCCGTCGGCATGCTGCTGTCGGTGCCCCTGACCATCACCGCCAAAATCGCCTTGGACAGTCATCAGGAAACACGCTGGCTGGCTATTCTCCTGGGACCTGGAAAGGCGATCGCCCCTATCACAGCGGCAGAAGAAGACACCCCTGAGGCTGCATCTTGAACCGCAGACGATTTTCAAAAGCATCCTATGCCATCGGCATGCAAGGCCCAGCTTGACCCAAAATGGAGTTGCTTTAACAATCAATTGTTATTATAAGATATTCTTAAAATTCAAACAGGCACACCTTCCAATGGCCAACGGCATGCAAATGGATAGCGCTCACTTACAGCCTTGGACGAACAGGGGAACACGAACTTGGGATCGCCTCATTTAATCATGCAATATGAACACATACGCAATTGACGTGAATGGTAATGGATAAAATTAAAGCGTATCTGCAACTGGCGCGGCCGCATCAATATCTGAAAAATGGTTTTATTTGGCTTCCCCTGGTGTTTGGCAACGCGCTGACCCACCCCGAGGCCGTTTTTTTAACCACCATCGCTTTTGTGACTTTCTGTCTGCTGGTGAGCGCCACTTATATCCTCAATGACCTCAAAGACAGAGAAGACGACCGCAACCACCCGGTTAAACGGCTGCGCCCGATCGCCCGGGGGGCGGTCATGCCGTCGGAAGCTGTTGGCCTGGCCCTGCTGCTCTTTTTGGCGGCTGTGGGCCTTGCCTTGTTCAGCCTGCATCGATCCGTGGCGTATATCCTGATCACTTATTTTCTGCTCAACATGGCCTATACGCTGGGGCTCAAACGTATTCCCATTGTGGATATCGTCTGTATCGGCCTGGGCTTTGTCCTGCGCGTCTTTGTGGGTTGCGCCGCACCGGGGATTAGGCTCAGCCCCTGGATCGTCATCATGACGTTTTTATTGGCCGTGTTTCTGGCCATCGCCAAACGACGGGATGACTTGCTGCTGTTGAGCAAGGGCCACCAGGTACGCAAGGCAATCGATGGCTACAGCCTCGAGTTTATCTCCCTGGCCATGGGCATCATGGCATCGGTGATTATTGTGTCCTACATTCTGTATACGGTTTCGCCGGAGGTAACGGCCAAACATGGCACGGACCATCTTTACATGTCCGCCATCTGGGTCTTGTTGGGGATCCTGCGCTACCTTCAAATCACATTTGTGGCCCAAAAGAGTGGCTCACCCACCTTGGTGTTGATGAAGGACCGCTTGCTGCAAGGGGTCATTGTGTTGTGGTTGTTGAATATTATCGTGTTGTTGTACGGATAAGGACCGGAAGCGGCCTTGGCAACATTTTATGCAAGATTACGGTATGAAACTAAACGGTTGGGGCCGTTACCCCATCATAGAATCCCTTGCCGGCGACTTTGAAAGCGCCAATCAAGCAGCGGACCTGTTGGCGCAGCCGGGTGATTGGATCGCCCACGGCCTGGGAAAAAGTTACGGTGACAGTGCCTTGAACCCCCAGGTGCTGATGACACACCGCCATAACAAGTTGCTGGATTTCGATCCGGTACACGGTAGCGTGACTTGCGAAAGCGGTGTAACCCTGGCCGAGCTGATTGATGTGTTTTTGCCCCGCGGCTGGTTTTTACAAGTGACGCCCGGCACCAAATTGATCACCGTCGGCGGGGCCATTGCCAGTGACGTGCATGGTAAGAATCATCACAGCGCCGGCTGTTTCAGCGCCGCGGTGACTTCGCTGCACTTGATGCTGCCCAACGGTGATGTCGTGCGTTGTTCGATTGATGAGAACCCAACTCTTTTCCGCGCCACCTGTGGCGGCATGGGATTGACCGGACTCATTGTGGATGCCACCTTAAAAATGCAGAGGGTGCACAGTGCCGCTATTTGTGAAAGGATTCTGCGTTGCGCCAACCTGTCTGAAATTTTTCAACAATTTGAAAATCATCAACAGGCGCATTATTCAGTGGCCTGGATCGACTGCCTGGCCAAAGGCGACCAGCTGGGCCGTTCGGTCCTCATGCTCGGTGAGCATGACACAGACGGCCCACTGGAACCACCTGCGGTGCGCACGGCAGCTGTCCCCATGGTGTGCCCCGGCTTTTTGTTGAACCCCTATTCGGTGGCCCTGTTCAACCAGCTCTACTTTTATACCCATCCCACCCGGGCCATGGAGCGGCGCACCACACTGGAAGCTTTTTTCTACCCACTGGATCGCATCGCCCATTGGAATCGGATGTATGGCAAGCGTGGATTCACACAATACCAATTCGTTTTACCCAAAGCCGCCAGTTTTAAAGGGCTGCAAGCTATATTAAAAAAAATCGCCGCCTCAGGAATCGGGTCCTTTTTAGCCGTCTTGAAACTGTTTGGACCGCAAAATGACAACTATCTCTCTTTTCCCATGGAAGGGTATACCCTGGCCCTTGATTTTAAAATCCAGCCGCGCCTATTTCCATTGTTGGAGGAATTGGATCGCATGGTCATCGATCGCGGCGGCCGACTCTATTTAGCCAAGGATGTTCGCATGTCGGCGGAAACCTTTGCCAACGGGTATCCGCAATGGGAGCAGTTTCAAAAAATAAGGGCCCAATACGGCGCCCTTGAAAAATTCAGTTCACTGCAATCAAAAAGGTTGGGGTTATAAATGATGAGACTATTGATCCTGGGTGCCAATTCAGACATCGCCTATGCAGTGGCCCGACAATTTGCGCAATCGGAACAAGCGGCACTCGATCTGGCCTCCCGAGACGTGGCGCTGCTTGAAAAAAAAGCGACCGATCTGCAAATCCGCCATCAGGTGGCGGCCCATGCAATGGCGTTTGATGCCGTCAACCCTGCAGGCCACGCAGACTTTTACAAAGCGTTGGACCCTAAACCCGACGGGGTGCTCGTGGCCTTCGGTGATTTGGGCGTCCCCCAGGCCACTCCGCACGCATTTGATGCCGCACGGCGCGTCATCGATGTCAACTTTAGCGGCGCGGTAAGTATCCTTGAGATCATTGCGGCCGACTTTGAACAGCGCCGCCAAGGGTTCATTATCGGCATCGGCTCAGTGGCCGGTGATCGAGGCCGGCAAAGCAACTATATCTATGGCGCCGCCAAGGGAGCCTTGGATATTTACCTGAGTGGCTTGCGCAATCGACTCTTTGCCCATCAGGTCCATGTACTTACGGTGCTGCCCGGCTTTGTGAACACCAAAATGACCCAAGGTCTCAATCTGCCGGCCCTGCTGACCGTTACCCCGGAAAAAGTAGCCAACGATATCTACAAGGCCTTTAAAGCTAAAAAAAATCGAATTTACACCCCCGGGTACTGGCGCTGGATCATGGCCATTATTAAAGCGATACCCGAACCGTTGTTTAAACGCTTAAAACTCTAGGCGCCCTATTGCGATAGGTCTATGAATGGCATGAGACCCAACACCATCCTAAACCGCTACATCTTTAGAGAGCTTCTCGCGCCTTTTGCCGTGAACATGTTCTTCTTTACCTTTATCTTGTTGGTTAGCCGAATATTGGAAATCACCAACATGGTGGTCAATTATCAGGCCAGTTTATCCGCCATTTTTTTACTGCTTTTTTTTTCGATGCCCTTTTTTCTGGCTTTCGTGACCCCCATGTCGGTGATGATGGCCGTGCTGCTCACCTTTTTGCGGCTTTCCAGCGACAATGAAGTGGTGGCACTGAAAAGTTGTGGTATCGCCCCCCATCGTTTTTTGGCGCCTGTTGCCCTTTTCTGCTTCACGGGCTGGCTGCTGACCACCTGGATCACCAATTGGATGATGCCGTGGGCCAACCGCTCGTTCCATGATCTATCGGCCGATTTGGCACAATCCCATATTGATGCAGTCATCAAAGAACGCACCTTTATCGACAGCTTTGAAGGTCTCATGCTCTATGTAACCCAGGTGGATATCAAAAAACGCACCCTCTTGGATGTCTTTATTGAGGATCAGCGGACACCGGGCCTAAACAACATCATTGTGGCCCCCAGGGGTCGAATTGCTGCCGATCCCCTGGCGCAAAAGATCCGGCTTAAATTATTCGACGGCGCCATCAACCGGGTGGACCTTAAAGCCCAAGCGGCCAATGCCATCAAATTCGAAACTTATGAAATGAATTTGGACGTTAAACAGATGCGCAACAAGGCCGCCAAACAGCGCAGACCCCTTGAAGAGATGTCCTGGTCGGAACTGGGACAGGTCTTGAAAAAATCAAAGCAAAAAGACAAACGCTACTACAAAGCGCAAATGAAGCGCCACGAAAAGATCGCCCTGCCCGCTGCCTGCCTGGCCCTGGGGCTGTTGGCGCTGCCCCTGGGGCTTCAAGCCAGAACCGATAAGCGATCCAAAGGGATCATGGTCGGCATGGGTCTTTTTCTGCTTTACTATATCTTGCTTTCGATGGGCTGGGCCCTGGGGGAATCCGGCACCTTACCGCCGATTATCGGTATGTGGACGCCCAATGTCCTGATGAGCGCCACAGGCATCTATTTCTATACGCGCGTGCTAAAAGACCGCCCCCTATTGCCCGAAAATCTACCCAGCGTGTTAGACTTTAAACGTAAAACTTAACCCTTAAAACTTAAAGCTCTTATTAATTTCATGTCCATTCTTAATCGATATATCGTCATTGAAACCTGCAAATACTTCTGCCTGACGCTGATCAGTGTACTGGGCCTCTTTATTGCCATTGATTATCTGGGCACCATGGACGAATTCATCGCAGCGGAGATCACCTTATGGCGCGCCTTTCAATACGTGCTGTACAAAACGCCGTTTATCTGCAGTCAGGCCATGCCCGTGGTGTTGCTGATGTCCATTTTAATCGTCTTTGGACTGATGAGCAAAAACAGAGAGTTACTCGCCATCAACGCGAGCGGCATCGGCATCTATGCCCTGATCAAACCTGTACTATGGATGTGCTCGGCAATCGCACTCCTGCTCTTTTTATTATCCGAACAAGTGGTACCGGCCACCATGCTCCATGCCAATGCGATCCTTTTTCAAGAAATTCGGACATCCACCAAGGTTTCTGTCAACGAAAAAAACATCTGGATCAAAGGTCAGCGTCAAATAACCCACATCAAATTTTTTGATCCGGCCAGCCAGGCGATCTTTGGCTTTACTCAATATCAATTTGACAACAGGTTTCGACTGGTCCGACGCATGGACGCCCGCAAAGGCGAGTACCATGACGGCAAGTGGGAATTGGCGGACTGCATGATTCAAGCGCTGAACAAGGACGGCAGCTACGACATCGTGCTGAACAATAGGCGCAAAGAGAAGTTGGCGCTGCACCCCAAAGATTTCCAACAAATCGTTCGCCAGTCGACTGAAATGAACTTTGGAGAGCTGCGCAACTATGTGAACAAAATAGAAAACGAAGGCTATGATGCCACGGTTTACAAGGTCGACTTGTATGCCAAAAGTGCCTATCCGGTCGTCTGTATCATCATGGGGCTGGTGGGCATTGGCCTGACGGCCAGAAAGCAATTGAGCAGCGGCATTGCGTTGAGCATTACCTATGGATTGGCCATTGGTTTCAGTTTTTGGATTTTTCAAAGTTTTTGCATATCTCTGGGGTATGGGGGCCGACTCCCTCCCCTGTTGGCCGCCTGGACCGCCAACTTTATCTTCCTTTGCGGCGGCTTTTTTTTGGTTTTGCATGCCGAATAAGGATCGGCCGACCGTCAGAAGGTCCGATACCCCTGTTGCCATGAATATCAGGCTGCCCACCCGGGCGGGCGGCGCATGGATGTTGCAACCGGCGACTTAATGCCTAACATATAATAGATTTTGGCTACCCCAATACAGCGTAAAGCGAGGTCATTGCATGGACAAAAAAACCTACCTGAAAATCATCGGCGATGCTATCCAGGGCGAAATTGAAGCCTACCACTTCTATCTGGATGTGGCGCAAAAAACCCAAAACGCCTATCTGAAAGAACTATTTCTCTCGTTCAGCAAAGAAGAGCAAAAGCACCGCCACCTATTGGAAACATTTGTTGAAGATCCATCTGCCGGGGTCAGTTTTGAAAAAGTGCCTGATTATCATGTGGCCGAAACCGTACCGGAACCCGCTCTGACCATCGACATGAAACCAGCGGATGCCATTGCGCTGGCCATGAAAAAAGAGCAGGCGGCCATGGTGCATTACACCCAACTGGCCGAGGCATGCAGCAATCCGGACCACAAGAAAATCTTCTTGGAATTGGCTGCAATGGAACGCGGACACAAGGCCAAAATGGAAAGCGCGTTTGTGGATATTGGCTACCCGGAGGTGTGGTAACAAATGAAAGGGTCGGCCGCATGACGATCAAGTTACCCCGGACCATTTGCCTGGTGTTTATCGCTTTTATTGTATCGGGCAGCACGCTGTGGGCAGAGCCTGTATTACAGCCGCAGGGGTTTATCCGGCAGGTGAGCCGGCACATCAAAAGCCAGCTTGCCCGGGATAACCCAAACGAGAACCTCGTTTGTCAGGGTGAGGTCATTTGCGGCCTGAAGTTGATACCCCTCTATTACCAGGAACGTCATTATGTGCCGTTTTGGATGGACAACAAGGGTCTGCGCCCGGCCGCCCGAAGACTGATTCAAGCCATCAAGCAAGCCGATCGGGACGGGTTGCACCCCGATGATTATCACGCCAGTATCGTTAACATCTTACTTGCCGATTATGATTTTTGGCCCCAGGATCTCGACACAGTGCAGGCCGCCATCTGGGCAGATTTGGATTTGTTGCTTACGGATGCTTTTTTACTTCTCGGCGCCCATTTATCCGGTGGTCGCGTCAATCCGGAAACCTTGCACGCCGATATGATCCTTCCGCAAAAAGCCATTGATGTCATGGAGGTGTTGAGCACGGCAACCACCGCAACCCAAATGGAACACATCCTGACCCGCTGGCGCCCAGACCACGACGGCTACCGCGGCTTGCGTCAAGCATTGCACCACCTGCGCCAATTGCAGGCGCAGGGCGGCTGGCCGGTCATTGCCGACGGCTCAACGCTAAGGCCCGGCAGCCAGGACCTCCGTGTCCCTTTGTTACGCCAACGCCTCCACATCAGCGGCGATTTAAACAGCCGCCAGACGCCAGTCCAACCTGAGTATTACGATGAGCCATTAAAAGCTGCAGTTCAACGCTTCCAACGGCGCCATGGTCTGAAACCAGACGGTATCATTGGCAAACAGACCCTTGCGGCCTTGAATGTGCCGGTGGATCAGCGGGTGCGACAGATTGCATTGAATTTGGAGCGCCGGCGCTGGCTGCCGCGCAATCTTCCGCAACGATATATCCAGATCAATGCTGCAGATTTTGATCTTCAGGTGATTGAAAACAACCAAACCATACTGCAAATGCGCGTGGTGGTCGGGCGTCCGGCCCGCCGCACGCCCGTCTTCAGCGCTCCCATCACTTATATGGTGTTCAACCCCTATTGGTCGGTGCCGCATACCATCGCAGTAGAAGATATTCTGCCCAAATTGACCCATGGCGCAGACTACCTCGCCCAGCATGGCTTTAAGGTATTCAATGGTTGGGACGAAAACGCGCAGGCCATTGACCCGAGTAGCGTGAATTGGAAGATTTACTCGCCGGCCTATTTTCCCTTTCGATTGCGCCAGGATCCCGGCCCTAAAAATGCGTTGGGACAAATCAAATTTATGCTGCCCAACAAATTTTCTGTCTACCTGCACGACACGCCCCAACGCTCACTGTTTGACCTTGTACAACGCGATTTTAGCTCAGGATGCATCCGGGTTGAAAACGCCCCCGCCCTGGCCGCCCTTTTGCTTTCGCAAGGCCCGGACTGGACACCTGAAAAAATCAGAGCCCAACTGTCCACCGGGCAACGTCAAATTGTACGCCTTTCTGATCCTATCCCGGTTTACCTGCTCTATATGACGGCTTGGAAAGATGAGGGGGGGATATTACAATTTCGCAATGATGTCTACGACCGCGACCGCGACCTGCATAACGCCCTGCAGCAACGCCAACCCGCTCCGTTGCCCCCGCTTGCGAAACCGGAATTTGATTCTGGAGCATATCCATAATCAAGGACGCAGCCTAATTATGATTTCCTGAATTCGATGATTTTAAATACAAGATTGAATGCTTACCATGACCGCACCCGGCCGGTATCGATGTGCACAAAATCCGATTTATGATAGTAGCCTACCCCTCCGGATTTCATAGCAATACAGGTTTTGGCCAGATGGTCGGTGCGGTAACCCGGCAAACGGATATCGATGGCCCGGCCTTGTGTATGTAAACTGAATTTGGCCACACCACTGGTAATACGGCGCAACTTCTCATTGGTCTTCGGCGATCGATAACCTGAAATGACATGGAACGGAGTTCGGGGGTTGAGGCGGCATTTCAATGCATAAAGCTGATTGAGCAAGTCGAGATCAATGGCTTTAACGCTGCCGCATCGGAAATCTCGTAAAATATAGTCGATCTGCTTTAACCCTTGGGGTCGATAGACTTGATCAAAATAGCAAACGACGAGCTTTTCACCTGTATGGGTATTGAAAAAAGAGAGGGTTCGACGGCTCTCCAGAGGGATATGGCGGACTGCCAGGGCGGAAGTTGGAAAAATGGCAGCACCTAAAAGGCCTGCACCTATTTTAAGAAAGTCGCGACGATGTAAATCCGGCATCTGTACTCCCAACGCCAACGATCTATGACTTGATCCATATACGTATGGTTCATATCATTATGGGATTTCAAGTCAAGTCTCCAATTTATTTATCAATTTCATATAGCAATATTTATGCCGATGGCCATGCAAACCCGAAGCAAGCCAATCCAACTCTTTCCGAACGACCATTTTTAATATTACCTTTTGATATTACATTAAATTTTAAGCGACTAAAATCTGGCGGCCTTTTTTTTCATAAACACCCCATGCCATGAAAGTGCCTCCAGCCTCACAGGCGTGTGCCAACCATGTGGCGCCTTGGCTCCAAATGTGCACACTTTTGACAAGATGCTTTCCGCAAAACAGATCCTGTGAAAAAAAGTACTGCTCCAAGCCCACGGTTGCAATTTCATCAATTTGGGTACAAGATAGTATCGATCATGGCAATCCATCACTACATCTACCCGCTTATTCTCGCCTGCGCTTGCCCATGATTTTTATTTGGCCAACAAAGGATTAACTTAATAGGGTTTGTGTGGACCATCAGAAACCAGAGGAGGAAAAATGAAAGCCATTGATGAGCTGAACTTGCCTGAAGATGTGCGCTACTCAACGGATCATGAGTGGGCCCGTGCCCAGGAGGATCTGATCGTGGTCGGCATCAGCGATTATGCCCAGGACCAACTGGGCGACATTGTCTATGTCGAACTGCCCGAAGTGGGCAGCGTATTGGACAAGGGCCAGGAGTTCGGCACCGTGGAGTCGGTTAAAGCCGTCTCCGAACTGTTCATGCCCATTGCAGCCGAAGTAGTGGCCACCAACGCGGCATTAGAGGACAATCCCGAGCTCGTAAACGACGATCCCTATAATGGCGGCTGGATGATCAAAGTAAAAACCTCCGGCGCCGACGCTCTGGACACCCTTATGGATCGCGCCGCGTATGTGACCCTGTTGAAAGGATAGACAGATGCGCTACCTGCCGCACACATCCGATGAGATTGCGCTCATGTTAAAAAGTGTGGGCGCCGGATCGTTGCAGGATCTATTTGCCCATATCCCAAAAAAATGCCGCCGCTCTGCCGAACTCAACCTGCCCGAGCCTAAAACCGAATGGGAACTGAACCGCCACCTCGATGCTCTGGCGGCGACCACAGCCACACCGCCGGCCTACAACATGTTTCTAGGCGCAGGCAGCTATGACCACTTCATTCCCGAGGCCAACAAACAACTGCTGCAGCGCGGCGAATTGTACACGGCCTATACCCCCTATCAGCCCGAAGTGAGTCAAGGCACTTTGCAGGCCATTTTCGAATTCCAGACCCTGGTGGCTCGCTTGCTGGGAATGGAAGTGGCCAACGCATCGATGTATGACGGTGCATCGGCCTTGGCCGAAGCCCTGCTGATGGCCGTGCGGGTGACCCAACGCAAACGGATTGCCCTGTCCCGGTCCATCCACCCCCTCTACCGGCAAGTTGTCGCCACCTACCTGCGTCCCACCGGCTATGACATCGTCGAACTGCCCTACGGCCCGGATGGGCGCACCGATCTAAGTCCCCTGACCCAGGAATCCTCTCTGGCCGCGGTGGCCTTGCAATCGCCCAATTTCTTCGGCTGTATGGAAGACCTCTCTGCCGCGGAAACGCTGGTACACGCCGATCCTAAATCACTGTTGGTGGTATGCTTCAGTGAACCCCTGGCCTATGGTTTATATCAATCCCCCGGCCGGCTGGGCGCCGACATTGTCTGCGGAGAGGGCCAGAGTCTGGGGCTTTCGCGCTCTTTTGGCGGCCCTGGGGTCGGATTGTTTGCCTGCCGCGAAAAACACATGCGCAATCTTCCCGGCCGTCTTGTGGGTCAAACTGTGGATAGTGAGGGTCAGCGGGGTTTTGTATTGACTTTGGCAACACGCGAACAGCATATTCGCCGTGAAAAGGCGACCTCCAACATCTGCACCAACCAGGGACTGTGTGCCACTGCTGCGGCCATGTACATGGCCGCTCTGGGCGGCACGGGCTTCAAGCAGCTGGCACGGCTCAATTATGACAAAGCCGGCTACCTGAAAAGCGAGCTCCAAAAGGCGGGCATTGCACCCGCCTTTGAAGCCCCGGTTTTCAATGAATTTGTCATTCGCATGGATTCGAACTCCGACCGGATCTACCAGCGGCTTTTGGATCACCATATTATTGCAGGGCTGCCCTTGGGAGGCTTTTACACCGATCTGGAAGACCATTACCTGCTGTGCGTTACCGAAACCGGTTCCAAGGCGGATATGGATATCCTGGTCAAGGAGATAAGCACATGAAAACATCAATAGGCACCAGTGGCTTGGTATTCAACGAACCCCTGCTCTGGGAAATGGGTGCCAAGGGGCGCATGGGGCTCTCTTTGCCGACATCCGATGTACCGTCCCAACCGGTGGATGCCGGCCTCGCCGGAGAAGGACCTGATTTTCCCGATCTGTGCGAGCCCGATATCGTGCGCCACTACACCCGCTTGAGTCAATGGAATCTAAGTATCGACAGTGCCATGTATCCGCTGGGCTCATGCACCATGAAATACAATCCCAAAACCAACGAACGCCAGGCTGGACTGCCGGGCATCGCCAACAGCCATCCATTGCTGCCCAACGAGCTATGCCAGGGGCTGCTCCAACTGATGGATGAGTTGCAGCAAATGTTGTCCGAGATCACCGGCATGGCCGCCGTCACACTGCAGCCGGCTGCCGGGGCCCAGGGCGAACTCACCGGCATGCTGATCTTCTACGCCCATCATGCCGCACAAGGCCGACGGCGCACTAAAATTTTAATCCCGGACACCGCTCACGGCACCAATCCGGCCAGCGCCGCTTTGTGCGGATTTGCCTCCATACCGGTAGCCTCCAACGAGCAGGGCGTTTTGGACCCCAACACGGTAGCCCAGCTCATGGATGAAGAGACCGCCGGCATCATGGTCACCAATCCCAACACCTTGGGCTTGTTTGAAGACAATATCAAAGCCGTTGCCGACATTGTGCATGCCAAAGACGGCCTGGTTTACTGCGATGGCGCCAATATGAACGCGGTCATGGGCATGGTCGACATGGCGGCCTGTGGGGTGGATGTGCTCCACCTCAATCTGCATAAAACCTTTTCGACCCCCCACGGCGGCGGCGGACCGGGGGCCGGCCCGGTTTGCGTTACCAAAGATTTGGAACGCTATCTGCCGATACCGCGGATCGTCAAGGAAAACGATCGCTATATCTTGAGTCACGGCTTTCCGGACACTGTGGGCAAGTTGCACTCATTTTACGGCAACGTGGGTATTTTGGTACGCGCCTACAGCTATATTCTCAGTTTGGGCGCCAATCTAAAAAAAGTGAGCCAGCTGGCAGTCCTTAATGCCAACTACATCAAACACGGTTTAAAAGATCGCTACCACCTGGCCATTGACCGTCCCTGCATGCACGAGTGCATCTTTACGGATAAGCGCCAACAACCCTATCATGTCTCTACATTAGACATTGCCAAACGATTGATGGATTACGGTTTTCATCCGCCCACCATCTACTTCCCTCTGGCCGTCAGCAATGCCATTATGATCGAGCCGACGGAAAGCGAATCCAAGGCAACCCTGGATCTCTTTATCGAAGCCATGCACATGATTGCCCAGGAAGCGAAAGACAATCCAGAGCTGTTGCTTCAAGCACCGCACCGCACCAAATTACGACGCTTGGATGAAACCTTGGCCGCCCGCAAACCTTGTCTAAGGGGGTGATCCGCCGTGTCCTATCCAGCCTTTCTGCTTGATCTTCCCCAAACCGATTACCGCAGCGCTTACGATCTGCAAAGCGCCGCAGTGGCCGCCCGCCGTGCCGGCCGTCTGAATCGCGAGCTTTTAATCCTGTTGGAACATGCCCCGGTGTTTACTTTGGGACGAAGGGGGGGGCGCAGTAACCTTATCGTTCCAGAGAGCTTGTTGACATCCCACGGCATTGAGATCGAACATGTGGAGCGCGGCGGTGACATTACCTACCACGGCCCGGGACAGCTGGTCGCCTACCTCATCATGGACCTGAATCAAGCGAACCTATCCGTCACCGATTTTGTGGCTGGTCTGGAAAATGCCATGATTCAAACCGCTGCCCATTGGCAAGTCGCAGCCCGAGGTGACACCCAATACCGAGGTGCCTGGGTAAGTCAGCGCAAATTGGGCAGCTTGGGCATCACTGTACGCCGGGGAGTTACCTTCCATGGGTTGGCCTTGAACGTCAACACCGATTTGGAACCTTTTTCCTGGATAAACCCTTGTGGCCTGACCCACTGCTCCATGACCACTTTGGCCAATGAATCGAATCATGCAATAGAGATGGGCACCGTCAAACAACAAATGGCAAAACAGTTGAGTGGTTTATTTGATTTGACTCTGACCCCCATCGACGTGGATAACCTAAAAACCCATCTTTAAATTATTCATATATGCCCTTTACCTTTTTGTGGATATTTCATCGGTCACGAATTGCCTCAGTGCCTCGATCTATTTCTGGAGGAGCAATTAACCGGCTTGGCGTGGAAGCCAAACTTCCAGTATACCCCCTGGCAGGGGTTTAGCACTTGTGACTAAGATGGCATTGTCGGGGCCGGCGCGCAGGCCAAGCTTTATTCCGATTTTACCAGCTAGCTCACCAGCGAGGGTTTTTTGTTCGAGATGGTAATAGCGCACCTGTAAGCGCGACGGCACCTTTCTCACCTGTTCAATCCCGGGAACACGATAGCCGAGCTCGACGAGCGCGTTTTGAGCTGTTAGCGCGAAATTTCTATCCCCAGTCGAGTACTGCAGATAAACAGTAAAGTCAGATGGCTGAGCGGGCGACAGGGAAAGTTCACCTTGCGGACGTACAGCGGCCAGCGCGTTCTGCACTCCCGCAACAGCAGCCAGGCTGTTAATCCGACTTACATCGTTGTCTCCACTTGGCGGCGGAATTCTGCTCAGCTCGACATTCAACACCCCTTGTACGGCAGTCGGCGCAACGGCAGCAAGAACTCGCAGGTTCGAGGCAGCCGTCTCAGGGTCTTTGTTGAGATCGAAAAGATCGTGGTTGCTGAAATACATCTCAATAACTTTAATACCCCAGCTATGTTCTTCTTTTGCTTTTGACTCGATTCTCGCCCGCTTGGTTTCCTCGATGGAGGCTTGTTGCTGAACATAGCTGAACATGGCTGCGATAACGCCCACCATGAGCGTCGCTAATGTCGGCAGCCATTTTCTTGCGAAGGAGTGGTCGAGTTCAAGCCGCCGTTCATCGATGCGAAGGCGCCTCTCCTCAGGGGTAAGGTGAGTATCATTTTTCCTTTCGCTCTTTTCCATGGGTCAGCTCCTGTTTCTTATTCGTTGAATAAGGCTTAAATCGGCCCTTTTAATGACGTTGCGCGGCAAACCGGTTGGCCAATGCAACGAATTCATCTACGCTGAGGGTCTCGGCCCGGCGCTGGGGATCAATGTGGCAAGCTTTCAAGATTGAAACAACTGCAGAGGTGTCCAAAGAAAGCAATCCGCCGGCAAGGGCATTGCGCAGGGTTTTGCGCCGCCGGCCAAAGGCGGCTTGAATGACCTGGGAAAGGATGGTTTCATCGGAGGCCAATGGCTGGATCTGCGATCTGAATCGTATTTCCAATACAGCTGAATCGACTTTGGGTTTAGGATAAAACTGGTCGGCTTTGAGGGTGCAGAGCATGGCCAGATCAGCGCAATATTGAAGCATCACCGACAGTCGGCCGTATGTTCTGTTGCCTGGAGGGGCACACAAACGATCGGCCAACTCTTTTTGAAACATCAGCACTGCGCGATCCAGCTTGTGGCGTTGCTCGATCAATTGGACGACGACCTGGGAAGAGATATTATACGGCAGATTGCCCAACACGACCAATGGCCCGCCATGCTCTGCAGTCAAAGGGCCGAGGGACAATTTTAAAATATCGTCTTCACAGACTTGAACATTATCGAATCCCTGGGCCAGCAATTCAGCGCGCAGCAACGGCACCAAGGTGCGATCTTTTTCAATGGCAATAACCTTGCGGGCCTTGCGGGCGGCAGCAATGGTCACGGCCCCTAAGCCTGCCCCGATTTCCAATACGGTTTCCGTCTCTTTCACACGGGCCAGATTTACGATGTGCTCAGCCGTGCGGGGATGCTTTAGAAAGTTTTGGCCGAATGCTTTGCGGGCTTTTAAATTCCAGGCCTTTAAAAGGGTGCTGGGAGCGGTCATGGCGCTCTCGTATCATCGGTGTTAGGGTTTTGAATGGAAGTAACGGGATCGTTTGTGTCCGGGGGGCCTGTGCCGTCTGTGGCATGCGCCCTTTTGTGGCGGGCACGAATTTTTCGAAATATATGAAACGTCAAAAAATATGCCCCTATGGCCGGACCAATACCCAACAAAGTGCCACCCACCACCATGGCAACGGCCACGTCGGCACCCTTGGCCATGATTTCTGGAAGCGCAATATTATGTAAATCGTTGATGGCGATATCAGATCGGAAGAGCGTCGTGTAGGGAAAGAGTGTACA
>JBNLFN010000040.1:0-27285 GCA_050305555.1 Desulfobacteraceae bacterium
AGGCCCTGGCAGCCACTAACCTGACCGGCGGTCCCGGCATGATCGTGGGATCCGATGCCGTGAAGTTCGACCCAACGGGCCAGAACCGGAACGCCTCGCTGGTCATGGTGCAGGTCAACGATATCGGCAACGGGCTGGAGCGCATCACCGTCTGGCCCCAAGGTGCCCGGCGTGCCGGTTACACACCGGTGTTCCCCATGCCCTAAGCGCGCTTCCCCGCCCGTCGCTTTTGCGACGGGGGGGCCGGGGACCGCCTTTTGCTTGCGGGCGGGCTGAAAGGGTTTTAAATTGCACTCGGAGTCCGGATATCGGTCCGGGCTCCGAGTGTATGCTTCATTTCCATCTCCTTAAGGAGAATACCATGCTATACATCATCGAGGATTCCATCAACGGCATTCTCATGGGATCCATCTATGGCCTGACTGCCCTGGGCTTGACGATCATTTTCGGGGTCCTCAAGGTGATCAACTTCGCCCACGGCTCGCTGCTTATGGTGGGCATGTACGTGGCTTACTGGGCGGTGACACTCATGGGCGTCAATCCTTACCTGGCGTTGATTTTCGTTGTCCCGGTCATGTTTTTCTTCGGCTATTATCTTCAGGATATCGTTATCCAGCCCATTTTCAAGGCCGAAAAAAACGTGCGCGAGCCCATCACGGTGATCATCGTCACCACCGGCATCTGGTATATTCTGGACAACCTGACGCTGTTGATCTTCGGTCCCCAGTACCGCAATCTGCAGGACAATCCCCTGCGCGGCAAAATGCTTGAACTGGGCGACATGTTCATCTCCGTTCCCAAGCTGCTGGGGTTCATCACGGCAGTGGTCACCGCCGCCGGCATCTACTGGTTCTTTCAAAAGACCCGCACCGGCCGCGCCATACGCGCCACCAGCCTGGACCGCGAAGCCGCCAGTTTGATGGGCATCAACCAGTATAAAGTCTACAATGTGGCATTCGGGATCGGCACTGCAACAGCCGGCATCGCCGCCGTCACCCTGGTTCCCTTTTACAACGTCTTCCCCACGGTGGGGGTGCTGTTCGATATCAAAGGGTTTATTATCGTGGTTCTCGGCGGCCTGGGAAGTATTCCCGGCGCCCTCATCGGCGGCATCATTGTCGGGCTGATCGAATCGGTGGGGCCGCAGTTCATGACCGCCACCTGGACCGAAGCCATCGTCTACGGGCTGTTTCTGATCGTGCTGTTCGTCAAGCCATCGGGATTGTTCGGAATGAAATATGATTGGTAAAAAACAGTTTAAAATTAAAAGTAAAAAGTTATAAGTCATTGTATTATTATGATTTTTAAGTTCAACGGTTGTAGGCTGTCGGTTGAAAACGGCTTAAGTGAATGACATTGAATTTACAGTTTTGAATTTTTACGCATTAGAGGACGGTTTTCCCCATGAATCGAAGCCAAATCAATAAAGCGGCCATGACCGCCATGCTGCTGGTGGCCTTTGGTCTGCCTTTGGTCATCCGCAGCGCGACCTACCTGCATATCCTGGTGCTGCTTTACTTCTATGCCTACCTGACCACCAGCTGGAACCTGGTGGGAGGCTTTGCCGGTGTGCTGCCTCTGGGGCACGCGGCCTTTGTGGGTATCGGGGCCTACACCTCAACCATATTGTCCCTGCAGTACGGCATCAGCCCCTGGCTGGGTATGCTGGTGGGCGGCGTGTTGGCCACCATCGTGGGTGTGCTCATCGGCCTGCCGACCTTCAAGATGCGCGGGGCCTATTTCGCCCTGGCCACCATCGCCTTTGCCGAAGGTGTCCGGGTCATGGTGGAAAATATCGACTATCTGGGTCCCCTGAATATCAACGGTCCCCGGGGGCTGCAGATTCCACCCATGGATACCGGATTTGCCAATTTCATGTTCGCCGGCAAGGAACCCTATTATTATATTATCCTGATTCTGCTGATCGGCGTGCTGGCGTTCACTTGGATGATATCGCGATCCAAGCTGGGGTATTATCTCAATGCCGGCGGCGAGGAGCCGGAAGCCGCCATGGCCCTGGGGGTCAACGTGGCCCGGGCCAAACTGGCGGCCATGGCCATGAGCTCCTTTCTCACCGCCCTGGCGGGCACTTTTTATGCCCAGTTTACGCTCTACATTCATCCCAAGAGCATCATTTCCCTGGATCTCTCTTTTGAAATTGCTTTCATTGCCCTGATCGGCGGCCGCGGCTCCATTGCCGGACCGGTGTTGGGCGCCCTGCTGCTGCGGCCGGTGAGCGATTTTTCGCGCATCTATTTCGGCGACACCCTTCCGGGGATGCACCTGATCATCTTCGGCGCCGTGCTGATCCTGGTGATGCTCTATCAGCCCCGCGGCCTGCAGGAGCCGTTGACGCGAGCCTACCGGAAATTGCTGGATCGCTGGGCGAAACAAAACCCTCCGGCTGCATCCAACGGCCAGGGCCGATCCCAGGGAGGTGAAGCGCATGCAGATTCTTAATGTGACCGACATGACCAAGGACTTCGGCGGGCTGCGGGCGGTGGACAATCTCAGCCTGACCATCGATAAAGGCCAGATTCTGGGCCTTATCGGTCCCAACGGCGCCGGCAAGTCAACGGCTTTCAACTGCATAGCCGGCGTCTTCGCCCCTACCGCCGGCAGCGTGACTTTTAACGGTGAGAAGATCAACGGCAAAAAACCATGGAACCTATGCAAGAACGGTCTGGCACGCACTTTTCAGATCGTCAAACCGTTTGCTTCCAAAAGCGTTCTCTACAATGTCACCGTGGGTGCTTTTATCGCCACCGGCAATCGCAAAGCAGCCGAAGCAAAAGCCCTGGGCGTTCTGGAAGAGTTGAGCTTTGCCGATAAAAAAGATGTCCTATCCGGCAACCTGACCATTGCCGACCGAAAACGGCTGGAGATCGCCCGCGCCCTGGCCACCGGGCCTAAATTGCTGCTGCTCGACGAGGTCATGGCCGGCCTGCGGCCCTCGGAAGTCGACGAGATGGTGGCGATTATCAAGCACCTGCGGGACAGCGGCGTCACCATATTTGTGATCGAGCATATCATGCGCGCCATCATGGCCCTGTCCGACCGCATTGTCGTGATTCAATTCGGCAAAAAGATCGCCGAAGGCTCACCCGCTCAGATCGCTTCCGATGAAAACGTGATCAAGGCCTATTTGGGAGAAGATTATGCCGTTTCTTGAGATCAACAACATCGATGTTTACTACGGCGATGTCCAGGTTATCTTCGATCTTTCCTTGAAGGTGGAGAAGGGCGAAGTGGTCAGCATCATCGGCGGCAACGGCGCCGGAAAATCCACGCTGCTGCGCACCATATCCGGATTGATGCAACCGCGCAGCGGCCGGATTCAATTCGAGGGCGCACCGATCCATTCCCGGCCACCGGAAGAGATCGTGGATCGGGGCATCATCCAGGTTCCCGAAGGCCGGCGCTTGTTCACCCTGATGACGGTCAAGGACAACCTGATCGTGGGCGGGTACAATCGGCGTGCCGCCCAGGCCATCGAAGACACCATCGGCAATGTTTACGAATTGCTGCCGCGGCTGAAGGAGCGGGAAAGCCAGCTGGCCATGACACTCTCCGGCGGCGAGCAGCAGATGGTGGCCATCGGCCGCGGATTGATGGCCCTGCCCCATCTGCTTATGCTGGACGAACCTTCTTTGGGGCTGGCCCCCATTCTGATCCGCGATATCTTCGACACCGTGCGCAAGATCGCCGACCAGGGCACCACCGTGCTGTTGGTGGAGCAGGATGTCAAACACTCCCTGAGCCTGAGCGACCGCGGGTATGTGCTGGAGCATGGCCGGGTGGCCATGGAGGGCCGCGCCAAAGAGCTGATGAACGATCCCCATGTAAAAGAAGCCTACCTGGGGATATAGAAGAGGAAAACCGCATGTTTGGATTTTACGGCCGCATCATAACGATAGATCTTTCGTCCCGCACCCATCGGATCGAATCTCTGCCGGACGAGATGCTGGCCGCCGGCTTGGGCGGCAAGGGTTTGGCCACCCGGCTGCTGATGGATCGCAATCCAGTTGGTGTGGATCCTTTGGCACCCCGGAACCATCTGATCTTCGCCACCGGCCCATTCTGCCAGCAGCGCATCTGGGGCGGCAGCCGATACGGTGTCTTCACCAAGTCGCCGCTGACCGGTTGCTACTCGGAATCCTACTCCGGGGGCAGCGTTCCCGAAGCCATGGATGCCGCCGGGTTCGATGCCATACTGTTTGTGGGCCGATCCCGAAAACCTACCGTGGTTGGCGTTCACCCGGAGGGTGCCGCCTTTTTCGACGCCGAGGATCTATGGGGCCTGGATACGTTTGAAACGGAAGCATTGGTATTGGAACGCTGCTGCCCGGACCCTGCGGGTGAAGGCAAGCGGGGCGCCGTGGTGATCGGTCCGGCCGGTGAGCAGCTGGTGCGGTTCGCCCTGATTGCCAATGACAAATGGCGCTGTGCCGGCAGGACCGGCGTGGGCACGGTCATGGGTGCCAAGAACCTCAAGGCGGTTGTCTTCCAGGGCGATCGCCGGCGGGAGATGTTTGACACCGAAGGCGTGGCCGCCTATGCCAAGCAATTCTCCAAGACATATATGCAGCATCCAGGGGTTAAAGCCTATCGCGGCATGGGCACCACCATGATGGTGGCGCTGATGAATACGGTGGGGGCTTTCCCGGCCAAATACTGGCGTCAGGGCACTTGCAGCCACTGGGAGCGGATCAGCGGTGAAACCTTCCATAAGGAACATGAGGTCAAACCCAAAGCCTGCGCCAAATGCTTTATGGCCTGCGGACGCATGACCAGGATCAGCAGCGGCCGCCACAAAGGGCTGCAGATCGAAGGGCCGGAATACGAAACCATCTATGCCTTCGGTGGGTTGTGCATGGTAGACGATATGGGCGAAATCGCATATCTGAACGACCTGTGCGATCGCCTGGGAATGGATACCATCACCGGCGGCAACCTGTGCGCGCTGGCCATCGAAGCCAGACGGCAGGGCATCATCGATGACGATATCGAATACGGCGCTGCGGATAAAATCGCCGCCTTGGTCGAACGCATCGCCCGCCGGGAAGGCAGCGGCGCCATCCTGGCCGACGGCATCGTTCCGGCCGCCCGGCAATGGGGGCTTGAATCGCTGGCCGTGCATGTTAAAGGTTTGGAGCCGGCCGGGTACGATCCCCGGGTGCTCAAAGGCATGGGCTTGACCTTTGCCACCGCCCCCAGGGGCGCCTGTCATTTGCGAACCACCTTTTACAAGCCCGAACTCGCAGGTATGATCCCACCCGACCAGATCGAAGGCAAGGCTAAAATGCTGACCGACTATGAAGATCGGCTCAATATTTTCGACACGCTGATTTTATGTCGCTTCTACCGGGATCTCTACACATGGGAAGAACTGCAGAAGCTGATCCACCTTGTGACCGGGCTGCCGGTTACCCAGGAGGATCTACGGCGCAAAGCAGCAGCCATCGCCACTTTGACCCGCAGCTTCAATTTGCGCGAAGGGTTACGGCTTGAAGATGATCGTCTGCCTATGCGCCTTCACCAGGAAGCGCTGCCATCCGGCCATGCCCTGACCTCGGACGAGATGACGCATATGCTCAAAGACTATTATGCCCAACGGGGGTGGGACAAAAACGGTACACCTCCTGAAACCTAGTGGGTTGAAACTCGGCTCGGGTCGCCGTATCTTGAACCCAAATCCGATTTTAAGACCAGGTTCTATGGCATATTTTAATTGTTGGGCCCGGTAAGGTCTAGTTTAATGGCTCAATCTGATCTTGAGGCCATATCGGACTGTTTCATCCAAAATTGGCTGATTCTGGATCGAATACCGGGCTAACCAACCCTATCGCGACATTTTATTCACCCTATCCTCACCATTCCTCATTGCGCCGGGTCCATAAGATGTTGGAAAAACAATGCATTGGATTTCACCCAAATCCCTAAAGTAATTTGTTTTTTAGCCGATCAGGTAGATTGAGAGTGGGTTTAAGGCTCTCCTTGGCGTCCTATCGAATGTGGGCATAACGTTTTGGGGAATTAGAATTAGGTCAACCTATGGATACCCAATGACGCTACAACGTATGGTTATCCGGATTGCGTGGTGTTTTTAACTTAAACCCAAAAACGGCGGCCACAGGTTCAAAGAATCATGTTTGATAGTAAACCGACAGATAAAAAGTAAGCATTTCATGGCACGACACAGCAAATCAGGTTCACATTGGTGGCAACGTTCCCTGTCCAAGGATATGGTCGTGAGTCAGTCTATCGTGGTCTTTGTTACGGCTTTGCTTCTGATCAGCGTCGG
Organism: Desulfobacteraceae bacterium; assembly: GCA_050305555.1. GTDB lineage: Bacteria > Desulfobacterota > Desulfobacteria > Desulfobacterales > Desulfosarcinaceae > JARRKU01. The sequence goes on from JBNLFN010000040.1 coordinate 6,305, forward strand.
CTATTCGCTCCTTTCCAGACAAACCGAAAACCAGTATCTTCGCCGCGCCGATGAAAATCTGGACTATCTCAGGTCAAGTCTTGAACTGCCGTTATGGAACATGGACCGATTGGGCATTCAAAAAATATGTGAATCTCTGGTTCAAAACGACATCATCGCTAAATTGCGTGTCACGGATGAGTCCGACAATATCATCTTCGATCATTATACGCGGGGCGTGACCGCTATGATCGAACGATCCGCCGATATCTCGCATGATGATGAAAATCTCGGCAAAGTCATCCTCAGCCTTTCCAAACATGACATCCAGGCGCACACCATGCATCTGCTGTGGGCCAGTGTCATCACCATGGTCGTCATTCTTCTGGCACTGATGGGTGCCACCGGCCTGGTCGTCAAGTTTATCCTAAAAAAACCCCTGGGTCAGTTGATCTTGGGGATCGAAAAGATCGCCAGAGGGAATTACGACTACCAGTTTAAACCGGCGCGCCAGTCGGAGATAGCCACCATCATCGAAAAATTTACGGCCATGGCCGAACAAATCAAACGACGCGAAGCGTCACTCACGCAAATCAACACCCGACTTGAGCATGAAATTGGCGAGCGCCGCGAAGCGGAAGAAAAAGTGCACCGCCTCAATGTAGAACTTGAAAAGCGGGTGATGCAACGCACCCGTCAACTCGAGGTTGCCAACTATGAATTGGAGGCCAATGTTGAAAAGGTGCGCCTGCTGGCCGAGGCAGCGGAAGACGCCAGCGCCGCTAAAAGTCAGTTCCTGGCCAATATGAGCCATGAAATCCGAACGCCGATGAACGGCATCATCGGCATGTCCAGCCTGCTGTTGGATACACCGATGAACGACGAACAGCAAGACTTTACCCGCACCATCAAGGCCAGTGCGGACTCGCTAATGAACATCATCAATGATATTCTGGATTTTTCCAAAATCGAAGCCGGCAAGCTCGATTTTGAGATACTCAGCTTTGATCTTCGCATCGCAGTGGAAGAAGTATCTGAAATTCTGGCCCTCAAGGCCGAAGAAAAGCAACTGGAATTTGCATTTTATATCCATCCGGAAGTGCCCGCATTGCTTCTCGGTGACCCCGGACGTCTCCGCCAGGTGCTGATAAATTTGACCAACAACGCCATCAAGTTTACCCACAGTGGCGGGGTAGATATTGAGATCAAATTGGTGAAGGAAGATGCCGAACGGGCTGAAATCTATTTTGCCGTCACCGACACCGGTATCGGTATTGCCGAGGACCGGCACGCGTTGTTATTTAAATCGTTCTCCCAGGTGGATGGCTCCATCACGCGAAAATACGGCGGCACGGGGTTGGGACTGGCAATTTCCAGGCGGCTGGTAGAGATGATGGATGGCAGTATCCATGTCAGCAGCCGGGAAGGTGAGGGTTCAAAATTCTGGTTCACCGCCTGGTTTGGGAAGCAAGCCCAAAAAGGGCACGTTGATGAAAAGCCGGATGATTTCATCGCCATACAGGATAAACGCATCCTGATTGTCATCAACAGTGCCATCCATCGCCGTATCCTGGAGGCGCACTTGGCCAACTGGAACTGTCTGGTGGAAACGGCCACCGGCACCCATGAAGCCCTGCAACTATTGGACTCAGCCGTTGATAAAGGCACGCCTTTCGATATGGCCATTATCGAAAATGTGACGCCTTTGATGGATACCGAAGCATTGGGGAACACCATACGTAACAATCCGGCTTTCAAGAACTTGCGGATGGTGATGTTGACCTCGAGGGGCATGCGCGGCGATGCCGCGCGGGCCAGCGCTTCAGGTTTCGATGCCTATCTGTCCAAACCGATTAAACCCGCCTTGTTGTACAAAGCCATCCTGTCTGTTTTTGCTGGCCACGAGAATCGCTCAACTGCTGCAGCGAGGCCTCAGTTGGTTACCCGGCACACAGTGGCCCAGGACAGCAAAAACCAAATTCGCATTCTATTGGCGGAAGACAACCCCACCAATCGGAAAGTCGCGCTGCATATCCTATCCAAATTCGGTTATTCCGCGGACGCCGTCGATGATGGGCAAAAGGCGGTCCAAACCGTGCAACGCAAACCTTATGACTTGATCCTGATGGATGTTCAAATGCCGGAGATGGATGGATATGCTGCAGCCCGCGCCATACGCCGATTGCCGCTCAGCTGCAGCAAGGTGGCGATCATCGCCATGACGGCCAACGCCATGGTGGGCGACAGAGAAAAATGCCTGGCCGCCGGCATGGACGATTATATCACCAAACCTGTCGAGCCCGCACAGCTGCAGGAGATGATCAAGAAATGGACCGAGCAGAAACCAAATCAAAAGAACGCCTGTGGCGATGGGGATGATTGCATGCATCCACCGGCCCAAAATGCACCCGGTTTGGCTCAGGATACAGATGCCGAACACACCAAAACGTCAGAATGGTGTTAAACACCAGCCTGTTTGGCTATCAGCGGCCGCAGTGCCTGTGCCTGAGAAAGAGATACAGGGATGCCGGCCTGTTCAAGCAAGTGGCGAATGGCGCTGGCGCCCGAGTGGGTCCCCAGGACAAAGCGGCGGCCGGGCCGGCCGGCCAGCTCGGGCGCAAAGGGCTCATAGGCGCGGCTGTCTTTGAACATGGCATGGCAATGGATACCCGATTCGTGGGTAAATACATCCGCGCCCACCACGGGTTGGGCAGGGCTGATGGGGCGGGCGGCTGCCCGGGCGACACATTGGCAAAGGGGCAGCAGCTGGGTGGTGTCCATGGGCCATTTCAAGTCAGGGTGCTGGTCCACAGCCATGGCGATCTGTTCTAACGCGGTGTTGCCGGCGCGTTCTCCCATCCCGTTGACGGTGACGCTGACCGCACGACATCCGACTTCTAAAGCCGTCAAGGCATTGGCCGTAGCCATGCCCAGGTCGTTGTGCCCGTGGAATTCCAAATCCAATGGCGTGGTGCTTGTTGTAAGCGCTGAGAGCACGTTGGCGATGGTACTGGGTCGGCCGATGCCTACCGTGTCGGCAATGCGTAATCGATTTGCGCCTGCCTGGCAGGCTTGGAATGCAAATTGAAGCAAAAAGTCACGGTCGGCGCGGGTGGCGTCCTGGGCCCCAATAGTGACGCAATCAAAATAGCCCTTGGCCCGGGCGACCAGCTCCGTCATGGTGTCGATCACCCAGGCCGGGTTTTTGTTCAGCGCCGATAGATGGATGGCCGAGACCGGCAGACTGAAGTGCACCCCACCCACATTGCAGCGGGCTGCCGCAATCAAGTCATCCGGGTGGGCGCGGCACCATACTGACAATTTGCAGCTCAGCCCCAACGCGGCCATGCGCCGGATATCTTCCTGGACCGGCAAGCCCATGGCCGGTATGCCCACCTCCAGCTCATGAACACCCAAAGCATCCAGCCGGCGGGCGATCTCCAGCTTGGCCTTGCGGTCAAAATAGACACCCGGTGCCTGTTCCCCATCGCGCAAGGTGGTATCGATGATATAAACGTTATGCCGATCGGTCGCCATGATTATGGTTTGGGCTCCCATTTGCGTCGCAAGCAGATCAGTTGGGTGGGCGTCCAACCGATTTTGTCATAAAAATCCAGGGCGACGAAATTGGTGCGGTCAGCCAGCAACTGCACCCGCGTGATCTCTTGACTGAGCGCCCAGGATTCAATGCTTTGCATCAGTTGGCGTCCGATGCCCCTACCGCGGTAAGCGGGCAAAACCACCATGTCTTCGATCAGGGCCACCCGACCGCCTTCAGCGGTGGAAATCAGGGTTTGGGCAGTGCACATGCCCACCACCTGGCCGCCGGCCTCAGCCACCTTGACGCAGCGGTGTTTGTGGCAGCCGTCCAACATCAGGGACAAGCCTTTGCGCTGACGTTCTTCATCCACGCAAAAGTCCGCCTCAATGGAAAATAACGTTTCCAACAGCACGACCAGCGCATCCAGATCGTCGGGTTGCGCGTTGCGAATTTTGGGTTTCATGGCGATATAAAACGCTCCGGGAATAAGGGTTGCCATGGTATCCTCACAATCTTCATTCTCCCGCTAAGGGTTTTTTCTAACCTGACGAAGCGATCTCGGTTAAGTTGCCGGTGCAGGTCGCTTCTCCCAATTGTGGACAGCAGGCACGATCTACCTGGTTCATAGCAAAATCGGCGACCTGACGCCCTATGGCGAGCATGGCCTTAATCTGCATGTCGTTGGGGATGGCGCGATTCACCGGCACCAGCGGGCACATGTCGTCAAATCTTCCCAGGTCCTTAATCCTTTCAGCAAGGTCTTGATCCAGGGGGCAGATGTCTGCCAAATCATTGACCAATCCGTCCAACGTATGATCCGCAGGCATCTGATGGTGATATTGAAAAACACCGACCAGCAGTTTTTCGATGGCCATGGCGGTTAAGTGATAGATCAATTCATTGTTAAATACGGATGGACGGTCCAATCCGTTGCAGGCCGTCTTCAAATACTTTCGACCGCTATCGATGTGATCCTGCCAGTCCGGTTTTGTATTTTTTATCATCATTGATGTATCCACCTGTTGGAGCGGCTGAAAGCCGCTCCTCTAAATTTTTGGTCGTAGGGGTTAATGCTATGAGATTTTAAGCGCCTCAGCCACTTTTCCATCCTCAAGTGCATCTAAAATTTCATCCACAACGGCCTCACTATCCACGGGGCCGTACCAGACCCCCTGGGAGTGAACCACCATCACCGGGCCATAGTCACAGGCTTTCATACAGCCGGTACTGGTAATCTGGGCATCCAGACCGCGGTCCAGAATTTCATTTTCAATATAGGGCAGCAGTGCGCCCGACCCTTTTTTGTGGCATACTCCTTTTGCGTCACCCGCAGCACGAAAGCTGGCGCAAACAAAAATATGGTGTTCAGGTTTGTTCATCGAAATTCTCCTTTGTATTCAGTTTGTTTCATTTTTGAGTAAATATCCTGGTTCAGAGCGCCCGTCATTGGGCCAACCCCTTTGGGTTTTCTAATAAGCGCGTTGCCGGCGACGATGATTGGGTCTTACCGATCTTTTGCGTTCCAACAGGCCGGCGCAGAGGCCGGCCCTACGCTGAACCAGTGGTTGCCCGGCAGATGACCTTCGTAGGGCCGGGCTCCGTCCCGGCCTATGCTGACTTCAGGGTCAAGGCGACCAATGGTGAAGCCGTAGTATGACTACTGCGAGCCATTGGCAACGCAGGCCCTGGAGCGCTCCGGGACCGGTTAGGAGCAACCTAATGCGTTGCCCCCGCACCCCTCACCGCAGGCAAACGGTTGGCGTACGGCCATGTGGTTCAAGCTTTCACCGGCAAAGACAGCGCGTATCGCCTCATCGATGACACCCTCGCATTCGATGACTTGCATGCCGCTATTGCTCAATACTTTTTTGGGGTTGGCGCCCACCCCGCTGACCAAGATCGCCCGGCAGTCCGCCAAAATAGTACCCAATTCCTTCCAGCGCGCCATGCCGGTACCCGGCTCAGGGGTCTGGCGTGCTTCGATCAGACCCAGGCGCCCTTGTTTTTCGCCATAAACCAGAACCTGATAGGCTTCACCCAAATGCTGGTTGACCAATACGCCCTCCAGGCTGGCAACGGCCACGTAAGGCCGCTGGGACACCTTTTGCCCCTTGGGTTCAATCACTTCCAGGTGTTGACAGTTTTTCAAAGTGGCCATCAACGCTTCGGATGGTTTTTCTCCCAACATGCCCACGGCGTCCGACCGGCAGCGGGTGCAGTGACGCATCTGTTTCACATGCCGGCCGGCCGCAGTGCGGATGGCGTTTACCGTTTCCGCGTCCGGCTCTTCCAGATGCTCAAAATCACTGCCTTTGTTGGGGTAGTAGGGCATGCAGTTAAAGATATCCGCACCCAGTTCACTCATTTTTTCGGCCACGTCCTCGATATGACGCTCGTTTATACCGGGGATGATGATGCTGTTGATCTTGACGATGATGCCACGCGCTTTAAGGCCTTTGATGGCCTCGAGCTGACGCTCCAATAGTATTTTGGCGCCCTCTTCAGCGCGCCGGACCCGTTTGCCGATACGCATCCAGGCGTAAATATCGGCACCGATTTCAGGCTTAACCGCATTGACCGTGACCGTCACATGGCTCACCTTTAGTTCGGCCAGCTCGTCCAGGTAGGGGAGCAGGTTCAACCCATTGGTCGCTAAACAGAGCATCATCTCCGGATAGCGCCGGCGTACCAGCCTGCAGGTCTCAAGGGTTTGGGCGGCATTGGCGAACGGATCTCCCGGACCGGCAATGCCCACCACACGGGTATTGGGTTTTTGGCGCAACACTTCTTCCAGATAGACCATGGCCTGTGCCGGTGAGAGTACGGCACTGGTCACCCCGGGCCGGCTTTCGTTGACGCAATCGAATTGCCGGTTGCAAAACTTGCATTGAATATTGCACCGGGGCGCCACAGGCAAATGCACCCGACCATAATGGTGATGGGCTTTCCGATTAAAACAAGGATGGTTGTCGATATTCATAGTGTCATGTTCCCGGGTTATGAATGCTTATAAATAGGTGTATCCGACATCCGATTGGGTCTGTCTTTTCTCCAGCAAGGTGTTGGCGATACGATCGAATAACATCTGGGCGCCCTGGTAGCCCACATGCAGCAGACGACTGCCGCCCACACGGTCGTGGATGGGAAATCCGATGCGCACCAGGGGGATGTCCAGCTTGCGCGCCAGGCTGTAACCTTTGCTGTGACCGATCATCAGTTCGGGTTGTGCGGTGCGTACGGCATCTTCAATGTCTACAAAATCCACCCCCTCGATCACTTCGACCTTGTCGTGAAACTTGGGGTCCAAGACCTGACGGACGGCCGGCCCTAGAAGACCACCACCGTCGCCGGTGGCGCAAATGACCGGCAGTATGCCGATTTCAGATAGAAAATCCACCACACCGGCCACCAGATCGGCCTCGCCGAAGACCACCGCGCGGACGCCGTTGACATATTTATGGCCGTCCACCAGCGCGTCCAGCAGACGACCGCGCGTTTGCTTAAAAATTTCGGGCGTCGGTTTACCGCTGATGGCTGCCAGGGTTTGCATGAGTTGGTCGGTACGGCGAATGCCCATGGGCAGCCCCAAGCGATGTGCCGGTACATGGTAACAGCGTTCCAGGTGGGTGGCGGCCGTCTCATCCATCTCGGCCAATACGCGACCCAGCTCGATGCTGGCCGCCGAACAGCCGGCGGCAGCAATGGCCGCCACTGAAGTGCCCCCCGAGGGGATGCGGTGGTATTCGGACCACAGTTCGCCATCCAGGGATTGAGCGTAATCGGGCAGAATCATGGCTTGCAGGCCGAAGGCGGCGAAGATCTCCTTAAAGTGCCGCAGGTCCGCCGGTGAAACCATACCGGGGAAGAAATTGAGGGTGGTGCCTTGGGGTTGGGGCGGCGCTGCTTTGGCCAGTTGCTTAACCGTGGCCAATACGGTGTTGTGAAAGCCCTGCATATGGGTGCCCTGATAGCTGGGTGTGGCCACGTGCACCAGGGGGGGCAAGTCCGCATTCGGGTTGGCAATCCGGTATTCATGGATAAACATGGCGACATCATCGCCGATGGTTTCGGCCAGGCACGTGGTGGCTATGCCGATCAGCTCGGGTGTGTATTGGGCCAGAATATTGTCCAAGGCCAGCTTGATATTGGCGCCGCCACCGAAAATGGCGGTATGCTCACCAAAATTGGAACAGGCAATGTCCATGGGTTCCTTAAAATGGCTGATCAAATAGCGCCGGATATAGGTGGAACAGCCCTGGGAGCCGTGCAACAGCGGTATGGCTCCGGCAATACCTTTGAAGACCAGTGCCGCGCCGAGCGGTGCGCACAGCTTGCACGCGTTCTGGGTGGCGGCGGCTGCCGGTTTGGTTTTCAGTGCTTCTAAGCTATACGAAGTATTCAAAGCGATTCTCCCTTTATGCCGCCCTTGTTCCGAAAGGGCACAAACGCCCACACCGGGCTGGTCACCGAAGTATGGATTTCGCGGGCAAAGTGCAACATGCCTTCGAATCCGGCCAACGGGATTTTGCGTTCATGGTTGTGGTCGCAAAAGCCGATGCCCAGTTTGTAGGCGATGGGTCGTTCTTTGACACCGCCGATGAACAGGTCGGCCTTTTTTTCGATGATGTATTTGGAAAGCTCCAGCGGGTTGGCGTCGTCCAAAATCACGGTGCCCGGATCACACATTTCCCGCAAGGTGGCATAATCATTTTTGTTGCCGGTTTGCGATCCCACCAGCACGACCTGCATGCCAAAATAGCGCAGTGCCTTGATCAAAGAGAAGGCTTTGAACGCGCCCCCCACATAAATGGCCGCTTTTTTGCCGATCAGGTCGTCGCGAATCTCTTGAAGTTGCGGATAGACGGCACTAACCTCATGGCGTACAAGGGATTGGGCCCGTGCCTTAATCTGCGGGTGGCCGTCAAAGTGGTCGGCCACATCGTAGAGCGCCTTGGCCATGTCTTCGATGCCGAAATACGAGACCCGGATATAAGGAATGCCGTACTTTTCTTTCATCATCTCGGCCAAAAAAGTCATGGCCCCCGAGCACTGCACCACGTTCAAAGCCGCTGCGTGGGAGCGGCGAATCTCATCCACGCGGCCGTCACCGGTCATCACCGATACCACCTGCACACCCATCTGCTCATAGTACTTTTTTATCATCCATGCTTCACCACCAATGTTAAACTCTCCCAATATATTGATACTGGTGGGTGAAACCGCACCCGTGGCGCCGGTGCCGACCAGTTGAAACAGCGCGTCGCAAGCCGCCTTGTAGCCGTCCTTTTTGGTACCCTTAAAGCCTTCGGAGTGTACCGCCAGCACCTGAATGCCTTTTTCACGACTCACTTTTTTGCAAACCGCCTCCACATCGTCGCCAATGATGCCCACGATGCAGGTGCTGTAGACAAAGGCCGCCTTGGGTGCATAAGTGTCGATTAGCTCCGACAAGGCCTGATGGAGTTTGGGTTCGCCGCCAAAGATCACCTCTTTTTCCTGCAAATCGGTAGAGAAGCTCAACCGATGCAATTGTGGCCCGGATGAGAGGGCCCCACGGATATCCCACGTATAGGCAGCACACCCAATGGGCCCATGGATCAGGTGCAAGGCATCGGCGATGGGATAGAGCACCACCCGTGATCCGCAAAAGACGCAAGCCCGCTGGCTCACCGAGCCGGCCAAGCTATGCTTGTCACAGCTCATCTCAAAAGGGGCTTGACCCTTTTCATAAATTTGCTTTTCTCGCTCTTGAAGAATCGGAATGGTGCTCATGATGCTTTGCTCGCGATTAGTGGTTTGGGTTAGCACCCAAAGCAAGTTTTTCTGCTGTGGGAGCGGCGTCCCGCCGCTCCCACAATGGGCCATCTGTTTCGGATTTATGCCGCATCGTTTATGTTTTCTTTATCGTGTTGCCAATGTCGGAGGGCTTCAGGATCAAGGCCTCCATGGAAAAGCTGTAGCAACGCTGCTGCAAACCCATGGCAACGTAGAGCCTGGAGTCCTCCGGCATTCCCGCAGGGTGAAAAAGATGGCCATCATGCTATCTTTTTCATGCAACCTACATGACAAGTTCGAACGCAATCTCACTGCTGTCTCTGTCCTTGCGATCCAGCAGGGCATCCAATATCTTTTCCACCAGGCGCAATCCGCCGCGGTAGCCCATGAAAGAAAAGTAGCTATGGCCCATACGATCCAGGATGGGAAATCCAAAGCGCACGTAAGGGATATCGTCGTCACGGGCAATGTATTTGCAATAGGTGTTGCCCATGATCAGGTCCACCGGCGCTTGCTTGATCCATTGGTGCAAAAGAAACATATCGCTGGGTACTTGAATTTTAACTTCGCCGGGTACTTCGGCCACCGTCTCTTCCAGGGTGGCTTTAAACTTTTTGCCGGCAGGTGATCCAGTAACCATATAAACCGGGTGCATGTCCAGGGCCACCAGGAAACGGGCCATGGCCAGCAATTGGTCCGGGTCGCCCACCAGGGCCACGCGTTTGCCGTAAAAGTACTGGTGCCAGTCAGAGATTGCATCCACCAGTTGGCCGCGTTCCAGATCGATCTTTTCGGGGACATTCACGCCGGCCATGGTGCGCAGGGTGTCCACGAAGATGTCGCTGTCATGCAACCCGATGGGCAGGTTGAGCACCTGGCACGGCACCTTGCATTTGGCATCCAGGGCCCGCGCGGCCGGACCGGCGCAAATTTCACCCAGGCCGATGGTGCCGCTGCTGGCGCCGGTTGTTTTAAGCTGATCGATGGTGATGCCGCCTTCGGGATACATCTTAAACTTTCCGGTCAAGGGCCCATTAAGTACCTTGGAGGTGTCCGGAAACATAATACTCTTGATACCCATCAGGGTGGCCAGGCGTTTGATTTCGGACATGTCCGACGGTTCCACAAACCCCGGAATCAGGTTGATCGCCTTGGTCTTGGCGCCGTTTTTTTCTGAAAAGTAATCCACCATGGCCTTAACCATGTTGGCGTAGCCGGTGACATGGGACCCCACGTAGCTGGGGGTATTGGCATGGAAAACATATTTGCCTTCCGGGATTTTACCGTCTGCCTGAGCCTTGTTGGTGATCTGGGGGATATCGTCGCCAATGGTTTCAGACAAACACGTGGTGTGCACGGCAATCACTTGCGGATCGTAGACTGTAAAAATGTTGTCAATGGCTTGCAGCAGGTTGGCCTGTCCGCCGAACACCGAGGCGCCTTCGGTAAAGGCGCTGGTGGCCGCCATCACTGGTTCCTTGAAATGACGGCTTAAGGTGCTGCGGTGGTAGGCATAGCAGCCCTGGGAGCCATGGCTGTGGGGAAGACAACCGTGGATGCCCAAGGATGCGTACATCGCGCCGATGGGCTGGCAGGTTTTGGCCGGATTAACCGTCAGCGCTCTGCGCTCCTTGATCTCTGATGTGGTGTGTTTGAGCAACATGTTGGTTCGAGCTCCTATGGGTTACGATCCGCTGAGTCAGCCGATCGGTTTCACCGCAAGCGGCAGGGTTGAATCGTTGATGTATGGATCACCTGCAGGACCGTCACGCGTTGGCCCTTACGCAAGGCATCAATCCGTTCCATATCTGGCGGCCAGTTCGGGGTTTTGCTGCCAGGGTGCCTTCAGGTAATGCCACACGCGGCTGTTGACCATGCGATCTATCTCTTCATAAAAATTGATCGCACCTTTAAAGCCGGCGTAAGGCCCGCCGTAGTCGTAGCTGTGCAGCTGCTTGAGCGGAATGCCGTGTTTTTGAACGGTATATTTCTCTTTGATACCGGCGCAGAAGATGTCCGGTTTAAACAGGGCGATCATTTTGTCGGTTTCGTGCTGGCTGATATCATCAATGACCAAAGTGCCGTCTTGCATCTCGGGCATCATGCCCTCATACCCACTAAAAACCAGACCTTTCTCTTTTAATTTTTTAACAGCCGCTTCACTTTTGCGCGGCGCGAATTTATCCGGGTCGGCCGTGACTTCGAGCTCTTCGATGTTGCGGCTGTCTGCATCGACCTTTATTTCGGGCAGCACCCGGCGGCCTTCGTAGTCATCCCGGTGGGCAAATTCGTAGCCTGCGGATAGGGTTTGCATGCCCAGCTCGGCAAACAGCTCCTGATAATGATGGGCCCGCGAACCACCTACAAAGAGCATGGCCCGTTTGCCTCGGGTGCGCGGTCGTATCGACTGGGCCACCTTTTCTACTTCGGGCAGTTCGGCGGCAATGACCGCTTCCACCTTGGCCATCAGTTTTTTGTCTTCAAAAAAGGCAGCGATTTTACGCAGGGATTTGGCGGTAGCCTCGGCGCCGATAAAGTTGATTTTGATCCAGGGCAGACCGTATTTCTTCTCCATCATCTCAGCCACATAGTTGATGGACCGGTGGCACATGATCAGGTTCAGGTCGGCGGTATGCGAGTTGGCCAAAAAATCGATGCTGGAGTTGCCTGAAAAGGTGGAGATCAGAGTGAACCCGCATAAATCAAACAAGCGTTCGATTTCAAAGGCGTCACCGCCGATATTGTACTCCCCCAGCATGTTGATTTTAAAATCGCCCGCCTTGACCGTATCGTCGGTGCCCACCACGTGGGTGAACACACCGTTGTTGGCGATATGGTGACCGGCCGACTGACTGACGCCTTTGTAACCTTCACAAGAGAACCCAAAGACATTGATGCCCAGCTTGGCATTCATGTCTCGGCAGACCGAGTGCACATCGTCACCAATCAAACCCACCGGGCAGGTGGAGAAAACTGCAATGGCCTTAGGATGAAAATTATCGTAGGCTTCCTGGATGGCCTGGGCCAACTTTTTTTCGCCACCGAAGATGATCTGTTCGTCCTGCATGTCGGTCGTAAAACAATAGTTTATGAAATTGTGGCCATCTGCCGTGGTGCTGGGATCGGTCTGGTTGCGGCGCGTCAACCAGCTGTAAAACCCACATCCCACCGGGCCGTGGGTGATGTTGACGATGTCGCGCGTGGGCCCTAAAACGACGCCTTTGCAACCGGCATAGCAGCAGCCGCGCTGGCTCATCAAGCCGGGGACCGTGCGTACATTGGAACCTATCGCAGGGACGGTGCCGTCTGCGGACACCTTGTTGACCACCACCTGTTTGGCCCGCTTACGAGCAACCTTGGGGGGATATTTGGCGAGCAACTGGTTCTTGACCGTTTCAGGGTCGCGTCCGTCCAGTTGGACAGGCGTTGGGGTTATCGCTTTGGCTGCTTTTGCCATGATGGAAATCTCCTTTTACAGCTTTTGCCGATTTAAAATAATGCAACCCTTGGGCTGCGGGTTATACTTCGTCCAATACGGCATCACCGCTTTCGCCAGTGCGGACCCGGATGGCGTCCAGACATGGCATGACGAATATCTTGCCGTCTCCGGATTTGCCGGTTTGGTTAACTTCGATGATGGTGCTTACCGTTGTTTGGACCAGCTCATCGGGGACGACGATGATCAGTGCGCGTTTGGGGATCATCCTTTGGGTTTGGCCCAATTGGGAGATGGCTTCTTCGAATCCCTTTTCAGCACCTTCAAGCAGGTGCATGTCAACTAACCCTTTGCCGCGGCCCAATGCGTCGCGGGCCGTGATGGAAGAAATCCCAGCATCGGACAGCGCGCGCTTGGTTTGGTTCATTTTGTTCATGCGCACGATGGCAAATATCTCTTTCATAACGCCACCTCTTCGACCACGCCTTCGGCCGTCTCCTTAATACCGGAGCTGATGGTATACGCCTCTTCAATGGGCACCACAAAGATTTTGCCGTCGCCAAAGGCGCCTTTTTCGCCGGTGCGGGCGGCCTGGATGATGGTGCGGATGGCAAAGTCCTTGTCTTGGTCCTTGACCACGGTGAGCAGCAACTCTTTGGGGATTTCATCGTAGGTGATTTCACCAATCTTGATGCCGCGCTGCTTGCCGCGACCGACAACGGACATTTTGGTCACACCGGGGAAGCCGGCTTCCATGAGGGCGGCCAGGACGTCGTCTACTTTCTCGGGTCGGACGATGGATCGAATCAAAATCATGATAAAAGTTCTCCTTGTGGTTGGGTCGATGGCTAAGGGTTCGCGCAAAAATAAATTTACATTTTTAGGTGTTGAGGCGCCTGCCTGGCAAGGCGCCGAAGCGCTGGAATATCGATATATTTCTGCGCGTTGGCAACGCCGCCAGGCAGGCTGCATCGGCGCATAAAAATGTGAAGTTAATTTGGCGCGAGCCCTAAGCGGCAATGCCGTAATCGATGAGCAATTTTTCAAGTTCGTCGATTTCCAGCGGCGTGGGGATCACTTTCATCTCATTGGCATCGATCTTTTTGGCCAAGGCACGGTACTCATCGGCCTGTGTATGACCGGATTCATAATCGATGACCGTCTTGCGGTTGATCTCAGCCCGTTGCACCATGTTGTCGCGCGGTACAAAGTGAATCATTTGCGTGCCAAGCTTGTCGGCCAACGCTTCGATCATCTCCAGCTCGTTGTCGACTTTGCGGCTGTTGCAGATCAGTCCGCCCAGGCGGACCCCGCCGGCTTCGGCGAACTTGACGATTCCTTTGCAGATGTTGTTGGCCGCATACATGGCCATCATTTCGCCCGAGACCACGATATAGATCTCCTGGGCCTTGCCTTCTCGAATGGGCATGGCAAACCCGCCGCAGACCACATCGCCCAGAACATCGTAAAAGACATAGTCCAGTGCTTCGCTGTCGGCATAGGCGCCCAATTGTTCCAGCAAGTTGATGGAGGTGATGATGCCGCGGCCGGCACAGCCCACACCCGGTTCCGGGCCGCCGGATTCGGTGCACATGGAGCCGCCAAAGCCTTCTTTGCGCACATCTTCCAGCTCCACATCTTCGCCTTCTTCGCGCAGGGTGTCGAGCACTGTTCTCTGGGCCAAACCGCCCAGCAATAATCGGGTGGAGTCTGCCTTGGGATCGCATCCCACCACCATGACCTTTTTTCCCATTTCAGCCAGTCCGGCTACCGTGTTCTGTGTAGTGGTGGATTTTCCGATCCCGCCTTTTCCATAAATGGCTACTTTACGCATGCCTATTTCTCCTTTGTATTAAGCAACAATGCTTATTTGATTTTAAGCAGTAGTAAACCAAGTTCCGTGCCAACGGTGATGGTTTGGACCAAAAAAAATGTAACTATCTAAAATCAAGTAATAAAAGAGATAATGGATAGAAACCACATTTCAGTAAAATATAGAATTATATTCGTTTTTCATTCACACAAATGTAGAGGTCTACATTTTTGTTGGGTGAATGGAATTGGCTATTAAGAAGGCAAGTGATGCGAAACGGGTCTACCCTATTGTTGCAAACATCTTTTTTATGCAACTGTGGAGTTTTAAATGGCGTACAAGTGGGGATGCAAAGAATAATATAGCAACGCGCTGGCTTTTAAATGCTTTTAAGATCAATCTCGTACTTTTTGATGCGATACCCCAACTGCCGGGGTGTTATACCCAGGGCTTTAGAGGCTTTTTGCTGTACGCCATTGGTTTCCTTCAATGCCTGAACGATATGACGGCGTTCCAGCAGTTCGACTTCACTGCCGAGATTGTCTAGCACAAAGGCTGCATTTTCCATGGTTTCTGCGCGCGGAGCCCGGCAGACGGTATTCAACGGCAGATCGTGTTCGGTGATGATCTCTTTTTCGGCCATGATGACCAAGCGTTCCACCATATTGGCCAATTCACGTACGTTGCCGGGCCAGGCATAGCCTTGTAAGCGGCAGGCCGCGTCAGGGTGAAAATACACGCTGCGGTTAAAAATACGATTGAATTTTTCAACGTAGAAATTCAGCAGCAAAGGCACATCTTCAACGCGTTCGCGCAATGGCGGCAGCACGATGGGAACCACGTTCAAACGCCAATATAGGTCCTCTCTGAAATTGCCCTTGGCCACTTCATCCAGAAGATTGCGATTGGTGGCCGTCACCACGCGGGCGTCCACCGTCCGGCTGGTGGATGAGCCGATGCGTTCAAAAGCGCGTTCCTGCAGCACGCGCAGCAGTTTGACTTGCAAGTTCAACGGCAGCTCGCCGATCTCGTCCAAAAACAGGGTGCCCTGGTTGGCGGTTTCAAAGCGTCCCACCCGGCAGACCGCGGCGCCGGTGTAGGCGCCTTTTTCTACCCCGAACAACTCGGCCTCTATGAGGTTTTCAGGCAGTGCCGCCAAATTGACCGGTACAAACGGGCCCTTTGCGCGCCGGCTTTGGTAGTGCAAGGTGTGCGCGATCAGCTCCTTGCCGGTGCCACTTTCGCCCAACAACAGCACCGTGGTGTCGGTGGCGGCCACTTTTTGAACCGCTTTTAGCACCTGCTGAAAAGCCGGGGACTCGCCAATGATGTTGGGGGCGCTGAATTTGTCTCTGAGTTGTGAACGCAAATCGCCGCACTCTTTTTTGGTCTGGCGAAAATTCTCCCATAATTTAACGAACTGGGCGATAAACGAAGCTACAATGGAAAGCACCCGCAGATCGTCGTCCACATTGCCATGTTCTTCGGTATAGATACGGTCCACGCTAATGACGCCCAAGATGGCGCCGTCCAACTCAATGGGGATGCAAATGAAGGAGACCCCGCTTTTTTGGGGCCGCGAGGCCGTGCGGTTCAAGAATTTGGGTTCTTCGCCAATGTTGGGTACGAACATGGGCTGGCCGCTTTCCATCACCCGGCCCACAATGCCTTCCCCGATGCGGTATTTACCCCGTTGAATCTCCTCCATGCTCAACCCGAACGCGGCCACGATTTCAAGCGCTTTGGAAAGCTGATCCAGCAAAAATACGCAACCCCGCTGCATCTCCAGCCGGTTGGCCAATGATGCCATCACGGCATTTAGATTCTTCTCCAGGTCAAAAGAGCTGGTCAGCAATTGGCTGATGTGCAAAATGGCGCTGAGTTCCTGGTTTTTCCGCGCGAACGAGTTCATGGGGTATTTTGGCCTATAAAAGAGCAGCCAAAAGGCTGCCTTGGTTGGGTCGATCAATAATCGGTTATTGCCTGGTGATTTTAACGCAAAGGGTATGCCAACACAGCAGAGAAATAGGAGCGGCTTTACATGCTGAAAATATGTATAAAAATGACGATCGGTCAGGTATCGGTCCAGCTCAGAAAATTACAAAAAAGAAATAAACCGCATGTTATGATACGAAAATGTAATAAGTTGTGTGCTAGGGTTTAATATTCCGGCTGACGGTTTCGGCATGATAGGAGCTGCGCACAAAAGGACCACTGGCCACCTGGTCAAATCCCATGTCTAGTGCGGTCCGGCGCCATTGCTCAAATGCTTCGGGTGTCACATAGTGCACCACCGGATGGTTGTCGGCTGAGGGCTGCAGGTATTGGCCCAGGGTGACGATACGGCAGTTCGCGCGTTGTAAGTCTGACAGTGTTGCTTTGATTTCATCATCTGTCTCTCCCAAGCCCAGCATGATTCCCGATTTGGTAGGCGCCTGGGAGGGGTGCTCAGCGGCCCGTTGCAGCAATGCCAGCGAACGCGGGTAATCGGCCTGGGGGCGGATAGTGGGGTAGAGGCGGGGAACGGTTTCAATGTTGTGGTTCAAGATGTCCGGACCGGCGGTCAGCACTTTTTCAAGGGCTGTTTGGTTGCCTTGAAAATCGGGGATCAGCACTTCAATTTTAACGTTTGCAACGGCCTTGCGGACGGCACGGATGGTGGCGGCAAAGGCGCCGGCGCCGCCGTCGGACAGATCGTCGCGGCTTACCGAAGTGATCACCACATACTTCAAACCCATCTGTACTGCAGCTTGGGCCACGCGACCGGGTTCCTGCGGGTCGGGCGGCCTCTGGGGGCCGTGCTGAACCACACAAAAAGCGCAGTCGCGGGTGCAGTGGTTTCCCAGGATTAAAAAGGTCGCCGTATGCCGGGAAAAACACTCAAAGATATTGGGGCAGTGGGCCTCCTGACATACGGTATGCAGGCGCCCTGCCTGGATCAATTGCCGGGTGTTTTCAAACGCCGGTCCTCTGGGCAGGCGTCGTTTGAGCCAGGCCGGCTTGGGTGAGCGCGGTTGATTGGGATGCGTTTTCGGGTGTTCGTCCATCGATCGAACATCCTTTTTTAAGGGCGAAAAGTCAAATATTTAATCAATAAACAGTTCTCTGACTGCAGATTTGTGGTTTATCAAGGACGGTTGCCAAACTTTTAATGAAAAATTGACAATTCAAGATTTTCATTTGTTGGGGAAGGTTTTATTCATGGAAGAAGTGGCTATTGTGGGGAAATAGCAGTACCAGCAGGTTTTTATACCTTCGAAATTCGTGCAGTAGCCGGAACAAATCCCATGGTGTTATTTTCTCAATACTATTTGCAGCCAAAAGGAATCTAATCAGAAACAAAAAGATGGTATAGCCCGCCACTCCTGCGGACTCGTTCCACTCGCCGCAGAGCGACAACGTTAGCGCGCCATCCATAGTTCGTGACCATTATTTCCTAATACCCCATATTCCATTCTGAAAATTTTCTTTGAGAAAAATATTTAGTTGACATGGAAACCTTTATGGGGATATAGTTGATGTGGAAACTAAATATTAGCATTGAATCGTGGTAAAGTATGAAAAAAAATAATTATATAATGGCCAACAGTACCGGAAAACCACCGGTGGCTCCTGAGAATGAGACACAAATCGTCCAATTATTATTAAAAAATGGCTTGTTTCTTCAAAGAGAAGTGAACCAGGTTTTCCGGCAATTTGGTCTTAAACAACAACAATTCAGTGTACTAGATGAAATAGTATGGCATGGACCGATTAATCAAAAAGACATAGCTGAAACGCTACTCTTTGAAAAATCGAACATATCAAAAATTGTTCAAATTCTGACGGAAAAAGAAATGATCAATGTCGTGACGAACCCGATAGATCGGCGTCTGACCGTTCTCTCCGAAACGTCTAGAGGCTTTTCAGTTTGGAAGGGCTGTATGCAGGCTTTTAATGAATCAAGCAAAATATTTTTTTCTCAGCTATCAGAAAACGAGCTATCCGAAGCGATGAAATTGCTGAAGAAGATCCAAAAGTCATTCAAAAACAAAAAAAATTCAAAATAATAAAATATTTTTATGCGACAGGAGGATTATGGTATGAGAAAATGTAATGGAAATAATACTCAAGAATGGGGGCCTGATGCAATTTTTAATATAGAATGTAAAAATTGCGGAAAACTAGTTGAATTTTTCAAAGATGACATAACCAGAAACTGTTCCCATTGTAAGAGAACTGTATACAATAATCGAAAAGATTATGAATGTGGGCAATGGTGTTCATCTTCATCTCCACATAGGAGAAATTTGTGCCCTAAATTTAGACAATCCAAAATTCGATTTTATGGTGCTGTAATGCCCACTGTTCTGTATTAATTAAAATCCGTCGCATAACTAAAAAATGGAGCAGATGCCTAAAGCCGAGGCGTTTCAAGTAGATTAACTTTTTACATAGTTTTTTGATATTTCTGAATTGCCATCCTTATAACCGGCACTACTCATTTTTGGCGTTATGCAATTCAACTCTTATGAGGGAAATTTTAAAACTCTATCGGAGAGCTAAATGGCTTTCAAGACTTTGATAAAATTTGTCCTGAAAAATCCTATCTCATTAATGTTGCGTATGAATAAGACCCTGAATGAATTTTACCGAGCCGGTTTTATTTCAACTGCAATTTCCGAGGGAATTTATGACGTATTGTCTAATGGTCCAGCAAACCTTGAAAATATTCAGAGCGATATGGGAACGGATCTTGATAAGGATGGCCTGAAAGCCTGGCTTGACTTGGGTGTAGCTATAGGAGAACTGGATAAAAATAACGGTGGCTACAGTATTAAGAGTGCATTTTCAAAAAAATTATTAAACCCTGCCAATGATACATGGAGGGCATTTTTTCAGGCGCGCGTTGAGATTTTTTATGACTATATTATCAATACGCCGACTTTGCTGAAACAAAACAAGAAATTTGATTTCAGCCATTCATATGGTGAGTTGTTTGCCAGGTCATCTAGAACGGTTGAACCGATTTTAATCGATGTGGTTGATGAAATCATCCCATCAAGTGGCGCATGCAGTTTATTGGAAGTTGGTTGTGGATCAGGTATATACATCAAGCGCGCATGTGATCGAAATCCAAACCTTACGGTAACAGGCATAGAGTTGCAAAAGACGGTGGCTGACTTTGCAAGAGAGAATACAACCATTTGGCAGATAGATAATCGTGTTAAAATCAAGCATATCGATGTGCGACAATTTCAAAGTGACAAACCTTTTGATATAGTAACTTTCTTCAATCTTATTTACTATTTCCCCAAAAATGAAAGAACCAATTTGCTCCGCAATCTTGGTAAATTATTAGCTCCGGGCGGCAAATTGATATTGACCACATTATGCCCGGTAAATGATCCTTCCATCCAACTAATGAATCTTTGGTCGTCAATGACAGATGGTTTTGGCCCTTTACCCGACCCAGATAATGTGTGTGATCAACTTAATGATGCAGGATTCGATGAGATTCAATTTGAAAAGCTTATACCTGCATTTTATTTATTCAAGGCTCAAAAAGAGTCCTGAGAAATAAGGGCAATATTATCTAAAACGCATAACAAAGCAATTGTACGGGTTTCAAAAGCTACGTTCGTTCCTCACTCCGCTTTTGAAACCGCACATCGCTGGCGTTGGCATTGCACAATAGATAGAATCAAAATGATAAAAGAAGCCACAATGCGTGACCATGAAGTCCTGGTGAAGCTAATCTGCGATTCATTTCACGATGTAGCGCGGCGGTTTTCATTAACAATGGGAAATTGCCCAAAACATCCATCAAATTGCACTTTATCCTGGATTGATTCAGATATTTCACGCGGTGTTCTGTACTACATTTTATATGTGGACGAAAATCCGGTGGGTTGTGTGGCCATTGAAAAAACAAGTGCCGATGTTTGCTATCTTGAACGTCTTTCAGTCCTCCCTGAAATGCGTGGTAAGCATTTTGGAATTAAGCTTGTTCAACATGCTTTAGAATGTGCCGCCTTGAAAGGAGCTCGCAAGGTCAGTATCGGTATAATTGATGAACAGACTGAATTGAAAGAGTGGTATATACAGCTTGGTTTTGTTGTTACTGAGATAAAAAAATTCCCACATCTCCCTTTTACAGTCTGTCTAATGGAATTTGAAATAAATCTGCCAACACGGTGTTCACAGGACGGCGAGGGTCAAACAACGGGGTCAGGTCTTCATTCTTGACAAAAAATGGGTTAAAGTGATAAAGGGTTCATCATCTTGGCCGAATATATAAAGGTTAGATAATGGCCCGCCCCTTGAGAATAACCTATCCCGGCGCCTTTTATCATGTGACTTCCCGGGGAAATGAACGGAAAAATATATTCAAGAGCAAGCGCGATAGGGAAAAGATTCTTGAATATTTTGAATCGGCGTCAAAAAGATATAATGCC
>JBNLFN010000041.1:0-10881 GCA_050305555.1 Desulfobacteraceae bacterium
TAATATTGCCCTTATTGGGCTAATTTCGATGATTTCAATTAGCGCGGTAGGACGAAGCTATTGCGATTATATAAAAAGATTGACATAACAAAGCTGCTGCTCCCGTCGCGGCTTTGCCGCGCCGGAGAGCAGCGCCGTTCGCTGCTTATGAATAGAAGAGAAAAAGCCATAAAAGACACCTCTGAAGATTGGAAAGATTTAGGATTTTTCTATGATCTTGATGAGAAATCCAAGTATTGGAAAATTGTAGGTAGCCGAGCTGGACTGATGAAATTCTGTAGAATCCTAAAGGACTATGCATCAGATCCCAGAAATGAAAAGATATCAGAGCATGACCATTTAGGCCCATATATGTACTTGACCATAACCACCTGGAAAAGTCGGAAACTTTACGAAGGCGGAATTGTTGGAACGTTACCAGATATTGAATTTATGTCTAATCTGGTTAATGCTAAATTAGCTGATTGTACCAACGGAGATTCTTTCGAAATCGGCTCTGAGTATGATGAAAAGACGGAATATAAAATGATTTTTCAGTTAATGGCTGATGAATTTGATCCTTCATCTTTAGACCCGATGGAATGGGCGAATAATATAAAAGAATAGAACAGCGAACCATGCCTTTCAGTCCGACTCGCTTTGCTCGCGGCTGAAGGCCACGTTAGGCATGAAATTTATGAGAGTTATTGCACTTACGATAAGCCTTTTGATTTTTCCTATCTTGACTTTTGGGGCTGAATACAAGCTTGGTGAGTATAGAAGATATGGCTCCGACAATTATTTAGAAATAGGAAGGATCTCCAAGGGTGGGCAGAGCTTTGAACTCATAATGAGTTTGATTGACCCTTACCACGAAGATTTTTCAATTCGAATTATGTCTCCTCTCACCGATACGGCAAAATTAGAAATAATGGGATTTTATAGGAAAAATCTTCCTGATGAGTTAAAGAAGGCATTAGATTCGACAGGGAATTTGCATAACCCTGCATTAGATCCGCTGATAGATAATTTTTCAAACGCTCTCAAAGCAACAACCCTTTTTCACACCTTTGAAACATCCATACGTGAAAAAGGATACACAATAATAAAGATCGAACTTGAAAAGTTTGAAATGCGTAAAGGTGATCTATTCGTGGCTGAAATTACCCTAAAATGTAAAAAGGGTGCCTAACAATTTTCTGCACCTATAGGTTCTATAAGCTATGCATAAATCAATAAAAATAATTGCTTCGATTATAATTGTGATTGGTGTTTTTTGTATAGCAGCCTATTTTTCAAGAGAATATTGGATAGGTTCAATAATTATAAACGCTGTGTCCAACTCTGATGATCGAAAATATCTAAATGTAATTCCTGAAAATTACGAAATTACCAAGAATTATAAAGATAATTGTTCTCTGCAAGTATTTTACAATTACAGTATGTGTTTTCCTTGGAATGATATTCATCAAAAGAGCGATGGTAAAACAATTTCATGGGTACGATTTAACGATGGCCCCATGATCTTTATAAGTAATCCTGCTTATGAAGGAGATATTCGATCAGACTTTCAGCGAGAATTTTATGACAATAATTTCGTTAATATTGGTGAAAGATTTGCCGATGGACTTAAATCAATGGCTGAGACAACATTGACAAATTCGAGTTACAAATTCTTAGAAACGATATTATACTCATCTCACGACAGCTACAAAATATTTACACCTTTTAAGAAAGTATATTCACAATTACCCCTTCTATTGGGTAAAATAACTATCTGTCGTTTAAGGACTGGAGTATATTGTGAGAAAATTCTATCTTTTCATAATGAACAGCTTAAAGGGTTTCAAATAAATTTTCCAGCATATAAAGAAGTTAAATTTTATGATCTATATATTTTTCCAAATGACAATGAGTATTTAAAAATAAAAATTTTAGGTGATGAGAATCGAGTTAAGCAGGCAGAGATTGATATGCTAATTAGTAGTATATGTAAGCGCAACAATATTACTATGCCGAACCTTGGCTTGCAAGAGACGGCGCCAACCAGGCGCCGCCCATGACGCCAGGCGTTGGGACAACATAAATTTATTTGAATATTAAAGATCTGTCAATTAGGTGCCTTATGGCCAATTTTAATAAAACTCGGGAAAATTCAGATGTTGATAAAGGTTTGGTCTCCATGTTTCTTAAGATGTCACCAGAGGAGCGCCTAAAAGACAATGATAATGCAGTATGCACTATTTTGGAATTGAGAAATGCATACAAACAACAAAAAGCACAAAACAACCGACCTGAGCGCAATACTTGTAGGTCTTGTTAAGGCGAATATTGAATTTATTCTTGTCGGTGGTCTGGCTGCGGTTGCCCAAGGTGCCCCTATGACGAGGAAACATTACGGTAGTTGGATGAAAAATAGACATTGTCAAATTATTAAAACAATAACCTATCCATCTCCGGCGCCACAGAAAGGAGCCGTTTCGATTTCGTTGAGTTTGGATCCATCAGGGTGAAATCTGAGAATTCAAAACCCGGCGCAACCGAACAACCCACAAGGACCGTATCTGAGACCGGCGCTGCCGCCTGCCAGGTACCTGCGGTGACGACATGGCAGAACCGGTTGTTGCCGGCGGACAAGGTGATGCATGTGGGTGGCGTCGGGGTGCCGTCCCAGGTGTACAAATTGAGCCCGGATCCCTGATACAAGTTCCAGATCTCATCCGAGGCCACGCGATGAAACCGGCTGACCTCGCCCGGCTTCAATGAGAAATAGATATGGGTAACGGCGGATCGGGTCGTGCCATCCCGGGTGAACACCATTTTAGTGGATCGGAAGACTTCGCGGAACCGGCCGCCCTCCGGATGTTCTATTAGATCAGTGGGTTTCATAATTCCAGTTTGACGGCCCACCAGCGGGCCAGTTGATAGCGTGTATTTACCAATCCACATGTTGAACATGCGCAATGTTAATAATTTGTTCAACGATAGCATGTTTGTTTTTTATTCTGCGGCTGCGGATGTTTAAAATCAGTGTTTTCTTATGAGTTTTCATATCTACCGAAATAGATGTGTTTTGAACTGTTATTGGGTGTTTTTTAAAAATCTCATGACACTGAGCCTCAATTTTTTCTGCCGGGCCGACTTCTGATACGATGGTGATTTGGCTGTATTTTACCGACGGAATTTTGTGGCCGATGGGATCGAGCCCAATGAGCACAAAAAATGCGACAATCGTGCCCATTGCCGCAGGGATGTACAGACCCAAACCAACCACAATCCCGATGGCCGCAATAAACCAGACACATGCTGCCGTCGTTAGGCCACGAATCAAATCGTTTGACTTCAGTATGGTTCCACCTCCTAAAAAACCTATTCCGGTGACGATACCTGCAGCTAGTCGCCAGGGATCAATCCGGAAAACAGAATCCGAACCTTGAAGCGCAAAATGAGTTTGAATCGTCTGGGAACTTGCCATGATAATAGTCGCGCCCAGACAAACCAGAATGTGGGTGCGCAAACCGGCGGCTCTTCCATGAAATTCTCTTTCCAGACCTATAAGCCCACTGAGAAATGTTGCCACCAGAAGTTTGGTGACAAGGTCAATATATTCAACAGGAATGTTAAACATACGAATCCTATTCTATGGTTTAAGAATTATCATAGCGACAAGTTTGTACGCTGTCTGTATGAAACTCAAGTTAGGACAAAGTACGCGCATACGATCACAACCGATCCAAATAAAGCTTTAATAGAAAAGCGAATCTCGTCATTCAGTTGAGTTGTGCTGCATTGAGAGTAGCTTAGGCCGGCAATTTTTGTCAAACGTTGGAATAGATGGTCGTCGGGTCAGGCATCTTAATAATTCTTGCCAGGCAAATCGGTTCTGGCGGCCTCAAAAAAAAGTGTCCTGTCAAGACCTTGTATCAAGTGTTTACCTTCGCTCCGGCCCGTGACAGCTGTTGCCGATACTGGCGGGTTCTTTGGGGGGGGGCTTTTTCGTAATTGACTAACGGGTACATGCTTCCAGGGGCATCCAAGCGAGCCTTTCTCGTCATGGCTCCTGCACACCAAGGTTTATATTATTCATATTATCAAATATTTAAATAGACTTGCCCCATCAGTCAACCACGTCGTGTATACCCCAAAAGACAATTGACACACAAGCATCAGCTTGACATATTCGGAGCTTCAAAAAGCGGGTTCTTATCTTTCACAAACCGGTGACGCCCACCTTGCGCGTCGGTAGAAGTTTTTAGAAGATAAAAGCATTAACCCCAGATAAAGCGATGGTGTGGTAAAGATGTGCGGAATTGCAGGTTTGCTGCTTCAAAACGACTCTGCCCGCCCTGACAGGGCATGTCTAAACTCCATGATCCGGATGTTGCAACATCGGGGCCCGACCACCAGCAGATTTGGGTCGATGCCGGTGTGGGGCTGCCCATTCACGACTCTCGATCATCGACCTTAACCCCCGTTCCAACCAACCGCTGGAAGATGCCGAAACAGAATCCATCATTGTTTTTAATGGAGAAATTTACAATTTCCTTGAACTGAGACAGGAACTTAAAAGCCTAGGCTACTCGTTTACAACACAAAGCGACACCGAGATAATTCCTAAGGCGTATCATGCCTGGGGGACGGCCTGCCTTTCGCGCTTTAATGGCATGTGGGCCTTTGCCCTGTATGATAAAAGGAGAAAAGAACTCTTTTGCGCCCGCGATCGCTTTGGAATCAAGCCTTTCTGTTACGGAATTTCCAACTCCGGTGATCTAATTTTTGCAAGTGAGCACAAAGCGATCTGGACACAATTTCCGGAATTTGCAAAGCCCAACCCCTATGTGCTTGCCCGGTTCCTGAACGACGGCCTGTATCCCTTTTCTTACAAAGAGACATTCTATGAAAACATGTTTCACCTGCTGCCCTCTCACTATTTCATCACCACAAATGGTGGCGCCATACAACAACGCGCTTACTATACCATCGGTCAGCAATTTCTTAACCCACTGCCACCTTATGAAACGGCGGCGGATCACTTTACCGAGTTGCTTAAAGATTCGATTAGACTCAGGTATAGAAGCGATGTTCCGGTGGGAAGCTGTATGAGCGGCGGCATGGATTCATCCACGCTGGTGGGGCTGGCCACACGGATGTTTCAAAGACCGCTGCATACATTTTCCTGCGTTCACCCAAAATACCCATCCGTGGACGAAAGCGGCTTTATTAATGAAAATATCGATCACTTTAAATGCATATCCCATTTAACGACCCCGAATTTTACCAACTTTATCGCAGCGATCCGCACGTCGGCCTGGGAGCAGGACGGCCCCACCGGCGGACCACTGATCCTTTCGCAAAGGGCGGTCATGAAATCAGCTCAATCCAATGTCCGTGTGCTCATTGATGGGCAAGGTGCTGATGAGATGCTGGGTGGATATCATATGTATTTCCCTCTAAAGCGCAAGACCCTGATCAGGGAATTCGCGCTGTCGTTATCTTTGCCACAAGCGATCCGATACTTGCAGGAGAAAAGGTCGCAGGAAAAAAGAACCGGTGAAAAAAGCAAGGAAAAGTTCCTCGAACTATTCAAACAAACCCGGGAAGGAAACAAAACGCGATTTAATCCAATCAACAATGAATTTTCTTCTGCGTTAGACCAACAAACACCTTATCCCCTTGATGACTTAAGCACGATGATGCTGGAGCATATGCGGGTTCGAATCGTAGATCTTCTCCATTGTGAAGATCGCAATTCAATGGCATTTTCAATTGAAACCCGCTTGCCTTATTTAGACTATCGCCTTGTGGATTACTCTTTTTCACTCCCTCACAGGTATAAGATCAACAAAGCCAAAACAAAATTGCTTCTCCATAAAATTGCCCGGGATGTGATTCCGACCAACGTCTATTACAGACAGGACAAGATGGGCTTTTCAACCCCTGGAACATTCTGGTTTGAACGAAAGGAGTCCATAGCGTTTCTCAACACCCTGTTCCAGGAGACCCGCCATGAGGTCTTTAACTATCTTTCAAGGAAGAGACTCGAAAGCATCAAAAAGGCCCATTCCCGTCTTAATAACGGCATGTCCATCAAACATGGCGAAGCAAATGATATGTGGAAGCTTGTAGCAACAGTTAGCTGGCTGGACATGCTCAGAAGTGGTTTTAAACCCTCCCCTCGTGCGGAATAAGGCGTACACCTTTAAGTTTGCCGCGTTTCAAAGCCGGTGGCCTTATTCATTGGACATCGAAAATGACGACAGCGCCGGCAGTAATGAGCAGGAAATGCCGCCAGCGTCGGCAGACCCAGCAACCAAAAAACCAATAGCACGGGGATGTCCGATACCAGCCAGAAGTTGGGTAGAATCACCATGCCCGCCATAACGGTGAAAACCGTAATCTTTTCGGCTGTGCTCATTTGAGGTCCCTTATAGGGATAGAAACGATTGATAAAACCCGGAGGCAGGAACAGGCAGGTGGCGTGCTTGGGCGGATAGGGGCAGTGCGCGCAAAGCCCCGGCAGCACGACAAGGGCAAAGCCCAGCAGGGCGCCGACAACATAAACTGCGGCCCAGGCCGGCGACTGCTTGTAGATCCCGAAGGTGCCAACGATCATGAATCCATACCATCCCAGTCTGATGGTAATGCGTTCCATCAGAGAAAAATGATCGATAAGTGTACAAGTGACGCTGTTTTTTAAAGATGCCATATTCCCGCCTTGGGGCTGTATGCGCAACCCTGATGTTAAAGTCTATGGTAATGTACGACAAGCCATCTTAAATCTAACCCATCCCTAAAATTCATAGGCGTTACGAAACCGCACCCGTGCCCCCATCATCTCAAAAATCCGCCACAGCCCATAGCGCGTCCGGTCCAGGAAGATAAACTCCGGATCAAAGTTTAAATACCGTCGCAGGTGGTGGTAGCGGCGCATCACGGCTTTACCGTCGGCGATAAACCCAGGCTGTGCAGCGAAGTCAAAATAGTCTGTCCGGAACAATCGGCCGAACCAGCGTCCGGCTTCCGTGGTGATGCTTCTGATCTGCTCCATGGCCGCTCCCGAAAGATCCGGGGATACGATTCCCATGGCCATGATCTGTTCAAAGTGCGCCGCCTGCCGACCATGAGCCGCCGATCGGGCCAGCAGGCCGTATTGGGTCACAAATGCGGGTGCCAGGCGTTTGATACAGCCAAAGTCCACCAGACCGATGGTTTCGTCATCGGCAATAATGAAATTGCCCGGGTTTGGATCGGCGTGAATCACGTTGAGTCCATAGATCCCTTTGATGACGATGTCGTGCAGCTTTTGGGCAACGCGATCTCTGGTTGCCGGGGTGGGCTTGTCCGCTAGCCAGAGATCCAGGGGTTTGCCCGCCATCAGTGAAGTGCTCAGCACGGTGGGGCCGGACAACGCTTTATTGACCCTTGGGACTCTGACACCGTCCATGTTGAGGCGGTCTGCAAAATAAGCTACATGATCGGCCTCCTGCAGGTAGTCCACTTCTTCGCGCAGCCGGTCCGCCACTTCGTTAAGGGTGGGCATCAATTGGTCGCTTTGCATCACGGGTCGCAGCAGTTGTCGCAACAGACTCACATCACTGTCGATGGTTTTGGCAATGCCGGGGTACTGGATTTTGACGGCCAAGGGTTCGCCCTGTTGGCTGACCGCATAATGGACCTGCCCCAGGCTGGCAGCAGCAAATGCGTCCAGGTCAAAACGCTTGAAAGCCACTTCTGGGGATTGCCCCAAAGCGTCGTGCACCACCTTGCGTACCAGGGCGCGGTTGATGGGCGGCACCTGGTGATAGGCTTTGGACAGCTCACGGCAGGCGGCTTCAGGGAGCATATCCATTTCCAAACTCAACTGCTGGGCCATCTTCAGAGCCGTCCCGCGCAGCAGGCTCAACCCTTGGAACAAGGTTTGGGCCCCGTTTTGGGCGGCACGCTGCTTTGCCAGGCGGCGGCCGTCCTCTGACAGAAACGGCCGCTTGGCGTAATAGGTCAGCACCTTACCCCCGACTTTGGCGGCCGTGCGTCCTCCGGACAGCACGCGGCCGACTTTCCCCGTAGGTGGCTTATGAGTCATTCATGCGCTCCATAAAGCGGCGTTTGACTTGGCCGGCGGTTTTGGCCGGTTGCATGAAAATATCCAAATGGTTCAAGATATGGTTTTTGAACATAAATACGGCAAAATCGAACACCTTGTTGGCAATGCCCGCCTTGAGCATGGCACAACTCAGGTCCAGCCCCCGGTCGATGAGCACGCTGGTATTGGCAAAACCTTCGGATGTGTCGGAGAGCCAATAATGCACCACCCCGATATAGGCATCCATATAAAGCTGGCAAGTCAGCTCCTGGAAAACCGGTTCAGGGATCTCACCGACTTCGGCTGCCGCGCCCAGCATCTCATCGACGGCGGCCAAAAATGTCTTCCGAATGGGTTTTACGCGCCCCCAATCCCGACTGCCGCGCAGCAGCACCTGCCGAAAAGTTTGCGCCACAAACTCGCGGTCGGCCAGGTAAAGCTCCAAACTGGTCTCAAACAGCGTCTGGAGCTGCTCCTGCAAACTGAAAGTATGAAAGGCCTCCAACTGTTTGAGGGCCCGGATGCAGGCCTGCATATGCGCTTCAAAGTACCCGAAAAGGATGGCCTCCTTGGTGGCGAAGTAGTTGTAGATCGTGGCATCACCCACCCCGGCGGATTGGGCGATCTGACGCATGGTAGCGGATTTAAATCCCTTCTCGGAAATTATATCCACTGCCGCACGAATGATGGCGCTGCGATTTTCAGCTTTTTGTTCTTGGCTGATCTTCATTTAATAATCCTTTCCAGAGAATGTCCGCAATAGCAAGGGAAACGATCCAAGCCATGTGGCGTCCCTTAAGGCATCTGTTTCCATTGCGCCAGGGCTGACAGATAACAGGATGCCACAATTAAACACAGCATCCAGATGATGGCCTCTTCCATGGAAAATCCGAAAAATGGAAGCCCAAATGCAATACGCATCAAATAGTAGCCCGCCATGAATGCCAATACGGCCTTATCGATCCACTCCAATGTTCGCTTTTTAGCAAGCGCTATGGTGATCCCTGCCCCGCAGATCAAAGTATAAATTGAGGCCACATTGAGCATTTGCATGATACCGCTATTATCCGGGGTCAATTTTAACAACTGGGTATGCCAACCCCCCAGTTTCCAGAAAAAACCATGCAACACTGCAAACAACAAGGTTATGGCGGCGCCGGTGTAAAGTAATTTTTTTCGCATGCGCGGTGCTCCTTAAACATTCCACTGGATTTTTGCATGATGTTTTTGCGGCATAATTCACTTTATAAATATTTACTATACAATAAATAGCTTATTTACAGATTTATTATATAGCGTTTTCTTTTTAAGTCAACAGAAAAAAATCCCGCTTAAACAGAAAGCGCTTATCTATAAAACTCAAGTTGAGGTTTCTTATGTCCGCAGCGAAAACTGGAGGTGATGGTCGTTAGCTGGGGTTTCAGGACGTGACATATCGGCTTTAGTGCAGCAACCCTAATGATTTGTTTCAGCCAGGACGGCGCTGATATCAACGCCCGGACCCTGGACGGCCGGACAGCCTTGAGCATCGCCATGACCAAGCCGCGGCGCAAGGAAAAACCTCACCAACAAAAGCAACGGGAAGCCATCGTGGCATTTCTCAAATCCAAAGGGGTAAAATAGAGCAGAAGCAGAACACTTCAGGGCCGTACGCCAGATATCCGATTTATATTATTGCTTCTTTTTCAGATGAGTTTCCGATATCAAGTGTTTACCATCGTTCCGTCCCATGGCAACCGCTGACGCTGCAGCCCCTGCCGGTACCGGGGTCGTATCCCAGGCCGGCATTCAGCGTATCCCCGGGATCGCCCTCAAAACCGGTGGTGGCCAGGTTGCTGAAGTGGTCGGGCGATAGTGACGCGGGGTTGTGACACTCCGTACAGCTCAAACGCTCGTTACCCACGTGTCTTCTGTGTTCTCCGGAAGTCGCGGCGTTGTATTGACCCGAGCTGGTTGAGTGACACGCTTCGCAGTCACTGGCGACATCGATCGAGCCGTTAAACCAGTCGACCGTGGTTTGGCCCCCATGGCAGCGTGTCGAACCGCAGGTTTGGTTTGCAGTATTATAACTGGCCGCACCGCTTTGGGCGTTGTAGGTGGCGGCAAGGGAAACGCTAGCCGGATTGCCTCCGTTAAAATGAACCGCCGATTCCGTACCGGCGCCCGCATGACAAACACCGCAATTGCCGTTGACGCCGGCCAAGGCATTATGAACCGCGTGGGCGCCGTCGCGGTTGGGATAGCTGTTGCCGGCAGGGGCCTGACCGTCAGGCGGCCAGTTGTGACAGGAAGTACAATGGGTCAGGGTCAGGGGTGAACCGGCCGTATGGCAATCCATGCAGGCAGGACCATTACCCCCCCCGGAAGGCCCGTCCAGACCGGCGCCATGGCAAAGGGCGCAGGCCGTCGCCATTTGACCGGCGGTGGCATGACTGCTGGCGGCGGTGCCGGTCCACAACGGTGTCGGATGGGCGGTGTTGGCTGCATGGCAATCTTCGCAACCGTTGGCCAAACTCCCAATGGCCACATTAAAGCGCGGGTTGTCACCCGCACCGGCATCCGCCGGGGTGGCATGGCAGGGCACACAACTGGCCAGGTGGTCCTTGGCATCCGCGCCATGCTGCAGGGGATCGGTATATGGCAGGGGATGGGGGGCTTCCGGACCCGAAGGATGACAACCGGTGGTGCTGCCGTCCGCATTGGTGAAGGTTGCTGAAAAACAGCTGGGCGCGTCGGCATGGGGAGCCGGGTTGCCTTCCACCACGTCATGGCAGATGGCGCACGTCGTGCTCTGCTTACCGGCGCTGCGATGACTTGAG
>JBNLFN010000042.1:0-29892 GCA_050305555.1 Desulfobacteraceae bacterium
TGGCCCAACAATAGGTGGTGGGCTTAGCGATCCATGGCGATGTAAAAATTTACTCGCGCATAATGCACGGTTGTACGCCCCAGGATGGTGTCTACCATACCATTACACGCGCCGAAGGCGCCGTTGTATATGAGGTGGACGGCCGTCCCATTGTTGACTGGATCGATGAGATGTATGGTCATCAAGACTGGCAAAAACAAATGCCGGTCAAGCGGTTAACGATCGGCGTCAACGGCGGTGAAAAATTTGGCCTGTTTGATGAAAATAATTTTGTCAATCGGCTGATTTCGGGCGTGCTGCCGGATCGGGACGGTATTGTGCTTTTTGAACCGGACCTTCCGGCAGGCAGCGAGATTTTGTTTATGCTGCGTGATGCGGATGCAATGATCCGATCGGCCCAAAAAAATACGACCCAGTTGCTGGACCAGATGGCAGCCGACAACGCACAACCCCTGTGTGCATTCTATATAGACTGCGCCGGGCGGGCCGCCAGTTTTTCAGAGACCTTGGAAGAAGAGGCAGACCAGATAATTAACGAACTCAGCAAACACCAGATCCCCCTGTTTGGATTTTATTCCGGGGTGGAAGTCGCGCCGTTGCAAGGGTGCAGCCGGGGGCTGGATTGGACCGGTGTGCTGATGATCCTGGCGATATAACCGCTTATGACTCAAAAAGAGAACCGCAAAGGCAGCGCCTATCATTCAGCCGACAGGCTTCGCGAGATTGCCTATTACAAGCGCATCGCCACCGAATGTGGTATCAGCCGCTTGCGGGAGACGGATGCGCTGTCGCGGCTGATTGCTGAACGCCGTCAAGCCGAAGAAGCCCTCAAAAAAGCTCGTGCTGAGTTGGAGCAACGCGTCATCGAACGGACAGCAGCGCTTTCAATGGCCAATACCGCACTGAAACGTGAAATAAGAAAACGTGAGCGTGCCAACGCCGAATTGGCGGAATCGGAAGAAAAATACCGCGCCATGTTTAAAGACTCTCCGGACGCCATCAGCCTGACCCAAGATGGTATCATCATGGATGTCAACCCGGCGTGGTTGAATCTGCACGGATACGAAACCAGTAAAGAAGTCATTGGGCGAGATATCGTCAACTTCGTCCACCGTGCCGATCACCATAAACTGGATACCGGCACCGGCAAACATTCCTGGCCTGATATCGCCAAGCACGGATTCTCGGTGCGCGACATTCGCAAGGACGGCAGTACCGTCGATGTTGAAATTTATTCCAGTTGTATAAAGATCGGTGGGCGCGGTGTGATCCTGTCCACCGTTCGAGATTTAACGGAGCGCAATAAAGCCGAAACCGAGAAACTCGCATTAGAGACCCGCTTGCGGCAATCGGAAAAAATGGAGGCCATCGGTGCTTTGGCAAGTAGTGTGGCCCATGATTTAAACAATATCCTCAGCGGATTGATCAGCTACCCTGAACTGCTGTTGTTCGACTTGCCTGATGATAGTCCTATTAGGGACCCCATCGCCACCATTAAAAAGTCAGGTGAAAAAGCTTCTGCCATCGTGCAAGACCTGCTCACATTGGCGCGACGCGGTGTGGAAATCACCCATACGGTTGATCTGAACCAAATCATTGCCGACTATCTGGAGTCGCCGGAATTTGAACGTCTTATAGGGTTCCACAACAAAATCAGCATCAGCCAGGACCTATCATCGGATTTGCGCAATATCATGGGATCGGCCGTGCACCTATCCAAAACCGTAATGAATTTAGTATCCAACGCGGCGGAAGCCATGCCGCGCGGCGGCACGATTCGCATCACCACACGCAACTACACAGCGGACGACATGCCAAAAGATAAAACCGCTTTGCCAAAGGGTGATTATATCCTGCTGGAAATTCGCGATACGGGTATTGGTATTGCGCAAACGGATATTGCACGTATATTTGAACCCTTTTACACCAAAAAAGTTATGGGCCGCAGCGGTACGGGGTTGGGCATGGCCGTTGTCTGGGGTACGGTCCAAGATCACCATGGCTTTATCGAGGTGGACAGTGTGGTTGGCGAAGGCACACGTTTCTCATTGTATTTTCCGTCTACCTTTCAGCAGTTGCAATTGAATGCAGGCCATAAATCCATTGAAATACCTTTGGGAAGTGGTGAAACTATCCTGATCGTTGATGATGTGGTTGAGCAGCGCGACATCGCCAGCCGTATACTTAAAAGGTTGGGTTACAAGGTCGTTTCGGTTATGAGTGGCGAAGCGGCCATTGAATATATGCAGCATCATTGTGTTGATTTGCTGCTGCTCGATATGATGATGGATCCGGGAATTGATGGCTATGATACCTACCAGCGCATTCTTGAGATCAATCCCGATCAGCATGCGCTTATCGCCAGCGGATATACCCAATCAGATCGTGTTCAAAAAGCCATGGGGTTGGGCAACTGCGGGTATGTTAAAAAACCATATTCTTTAGAAGGTATCGCAACAGCTGTCCGCGACGCTTTGGGAGCCCGCCCCACAGGGACGACACAAGTCTGACGAGCGGATGCCCGTATCAACGGAACATCCGCTCGTACGCCGGCTCTCAGGTTGGTGATACTTTCTAAATCGCTTTTAGCATCATAAAACCGATCGTGTCTTGTCATCGTTCTGATCTAGTGTGATCAGGTGGGGCAAGCAATGACCGGATGTTCTGTTTTCCATCTTCATAAAAAGCTGTTTGGCTTCCTCACGGTCAACGATAAAATGCCGCACACCGGGAGCGAAAATCCCGTAAATCGCATAGTAAGCGAGCACACGGTTTCGGGCTAATTTTTCATACATTTTTTTCAATACTTCTGGATTGTCATTGACGCCCTTAAGGATCGGGCCTTGCTGCAACATGATAATGCCGGCGTCAGCGAGCATATTGAGCTTTTCTTCACAATAGGTTGTGATTTCATCCGGGTGGACAAATGAGAGCGTCATAAACACGGGTTTGTGCTGCGCAAGCATATGGACGAAGGCCGGTGTAATGACTTGCGGTGCATAAGCCAGTGCGCGCGTGCCGATTCGAATAATCTCAATATGGTCGATGGCGCGAAGCCTGCCCAATATGT
Source organism: Desulfobacteraceae bacterium (assembly GCA_050305555.1). GTDB lineage: Bacteria > Desulfobacterota > Desulfobacteria > Desulfobacterales > Desulfosarcinaceae > JARRKU01. Next base: position 3,071 of record JBNLFN010000042.1, read on the forward strand.
CATCCAGGGCAGATGGCTGCAGTACCAGCGGGTCGCCGCCGGTGACCAGCACTTCGCGTATATCTTTGCGATTGCGGATATAATCCAGGGCAGCCTTGATTTTTCTTCGGCTCAACGGTTTGACACGATGGCCGGCACGAAAGCAAAAGCGGCAATGCCCAAAACATTCCAATGTGGGAAAAAACAGCAATTTTCCAGGATATCGATGAACAATGCCTTCCACCGGTTGATATTGACTCTCATCGGCATGCACATCCATGGTTTCATCATCGTTATATTCAATTAATTCCTTCGATGATGGCACAACAACCTGTTTAAGAATATCATGCTGCTGCATCAAGTTGGCATAGTAGTATGGAATTTTCATTGGAAATTTGGCATCGATCTTGCGGATTTGTTCGATGTCGCGTGTGTTCAAGCCTAAACTTTTTCGCAGCTCATTCATTGAAAGACACTTGAATGTGTCCCGATCATGCCGCAGTGGTATGTGTGACGGTATCTCCTTCTGACGACGCGCATCAAACATATTGAATTCATTGTCATCTATGATCAGTGTCCGAATGGGAACCGCACCATCGTCATAGGGAATGATGACAACGGAGGAGTTGCGGATGCCCTGGCGTGTAAGTGCCTTGATAATTTCTTTGTCGTTCACCTGGGTCATTCGAGCGTTGGCGTGATGCTGGGTGGGGGATCGATCGCTGGCATCATCTTTGCCATTGAGTATTCTAAAAACTACGGGTGAGTCAGATCGATGGGTTCGATGGGGTTTCATGCCAATTTTAGGCGATAGCTTTCCTTGAGCGATAGAGTGAAATTGGGTCATGGTTTACTCCTTTTCTGGTGGGGAAGGTTATAAGATTATAGGGTTTCGCGGATGGGTGTCGTAACTTACTGTAATTATATTAATAAAATATATCGGTACAGCATGATGATTCAAAGTCGGCTTCACGGCCTCCTTGACCGCATGGGTGACACCGTGAATGGGAGATGAGGTAAGAAGGGATAGAAGGAGCGGCCACATTCAGACTGTAGAACACGGAGTCACGCTGCATCGTTCTGGAACCTGATGCCCAAGAATCCAGGGTAAAGACGAGCCGGCGGGCGAATCATTCTTTTGTTGCTTACCTGGAGCGTCTTGGAAGCACCCGCGACGCAAGGGTCAACTCATTCAGTTGCCTTGCTCAGCGGGATACTTTGATCTCAATCCTTCCGTTTGATCGGATTGAATTGCTTTGGCCGCATTCAAAACAGTGGTAATCAGATGACGGATTTTTTTGACCTGATAAGTGATTCGCACCGATTACCAGATATTTTCATTTTAATCAGGCAAGTCCATATTGCAATAGCCAATTTGCCGACATCCAATGGATCATTTATATCCATATTATCCCAAATCGTCGTTTTTATTATTCTTGAATAGACTTTTAGTAATGATAATGAAAACTTCCGACCGGAACGGCGCCCTATTTGTGCTCGACAGCGGTGCTAAAAATATGTATCAAACAGCTACATGTTCATTCCTTTTACCTGCGGCGCCGACGGAAACCTGGCGTCTTGGACAGCCAGCAGAGCATTCGGGAGGTGCATAATGGATTTTGGTATTTCGGGAAAAATTGCCCTGGTAACGGCTGCGAGTCGAGGTTTGGGAAGGGGTTGTGCTGAGCAGTTGGCAGCAGAAGGGTGTCGTGTGGCCATCTGCTCTCGCGATATTGGCGCCGTGAAGCAGGCGGCACAGGAGATTTCCACAGCCAGCGGCAGCGAGGTTCTGGGATATGATGCCGACCTTAACCGGGCCGATCATGTCAATCGTTTGCTGATCGCCGTCAGGCAATCCTTGGGAGAGCCGGATATTCTGGTGACCAATGCCGGTGGTCCGCCACCGGGAACCTTTGCGACAACAGCATTAGAGGCATATGATAAAGCCTTGAATCTTACCTTGATGAGTGCCGTGCGCCTGATCCATGGTGTGTCGGCGGCCATGAAATCCAAAGGATGGGGCCGCATTATCGCCATTACCTCTGTTTCGGTAAAACAGCCCATCGATAATCTGCTGTTATCCAACATGGCGCGTGCCGGTCTGACCGGATTTTTAAAAACCATTGCAACTGAATTGGCCTCGGATGGGATTACCGTCAACGCATTGCTTCCCGGTACCCATCAAACATCGCGCATTGATCAAATCGCCCATTACCGTGCCAAGAAGGAGAATCGGTCCGTCGAGGAAATTATTCAGGAGATGAAGTCGGCGATTCCCAGTAATGTCCTTGGCGATCCATCCGATTTCGGGGCGGCTGCGGCTTTTCTGGCCAGTGAACAGGCGCGCTACATCACCGGTCAGAATTTATTGGTCGATGGTGGAAAATACAGCGGTCTGCTTTAAGCGCCCGGGGTTGGCCCCATGCTGATTCTAGCCGATAGACGATTTTATAAATAGCGCTGCAAATTCTCGAGCACTGCCACCCCGGCCGGTGAATAACGGCCGGGGTATGAAAGTGTCGCAAGTCAAGTCAACTCAAAATACTTGTCCTGTTAAAAGGCTACCATCCCAGGGTGAGGTAATCATGAATCGAATTCGCGGCCTGCCGGCCGGCGCCCATGGCCAAGATGACCGTGGCGGCACCGGTGACAATATCACCACCGGCCCACACCGCTTTCTTGGTTGTTTTCCCCGTTTTGTCGTCGGTAATGATATAGCCCCATGGGTTGAGTTTTACGTCCGGTGTGTCTTTGGTCAGAAGGGGATTTGCCCCTGAACCCACGGCGACGATGCATAGGTCGCAATCCAATTCGAATTCGGACCCTTCAATGGCGATGGGTCGCCGCCGGCCGGAATCGTCGGGCTCGCCCAATTCCATTTTTAAACACTGCATTCCCTTCAATCGGCCTTTTTCGTTGCCGATATACCGGGTCGGATTGGTCAGCAGAAAAAACTCGATCCCTTCTTGTTCGGCATGATGAATTTCAGCGGCACGTGCGGGCATTTCATCCCGCGAACGGCGATAAACGATGCGGACTTTGTCGGCGCCCAAGCGCATGGCCGTACGGGCTGAATCCATGGCGACATTACCGGCACCCAGGACCACGACGTTTTTGCCTAATGGAATGGGGGTGTCCACCTTCGGGAAATCATAGGCTTTCATCAGGTTGGCCCGGGTCAGGTATTCATTGGCCGACAGGATACCCACCAGGTTTTCGCCGGGAATATTCATAAAGCGCGGCAGGCCAGCGCCCACACCTAGATAGATCGCATCAAAACCCTGTTCGAAAAGCTCGTCAAGGGTTATTGTACGGCCGACCACCGCATTGCACTCGACGTTCACCCCTAAGCGCTCCAGAAAATTGATCTCCTGGGCCACGATTGCTTTGGGAAGCCTGAATTCCGGGATGCCGTAAACCAGAACACCCCCTGCCATGTGAAACGCTTCAAATACGGTCACTTGATGGCCTTTGACAATCAGATCGCCGGCTACGGTGAGTCCGGAAGGTCCGGCACCGATCACCGCCACCTTTTTGCCGGTGCCGGATTTCACCGGCGGTAATTCGCCGGTGCCGTTTTCACGCTCATAATCAGCGCAAAATCGCTCGAGATTGCCGATGGCCACGGGGTCGCCTTTCTTGCCCACAATGCATTTGGCCTCACATTGGGTTTCTTGGGGACAAACACGCCCGCAAACGGCCGGCAGGGCATTTTTAGTCCACAAATGGCGAATCGCACCGGTCATATCGCCTTCGCTTATTAAGCTAATAAAGCCGGGGATGTCGACTTCCACCGGACATCCGGAGACACAGCCGGGTTTGCGACATTGCAGGCAACGTGCAGCCTCTTCCTGCGCCATGGCCATGGTATAGCCTGTGGGCACTTCCAAGAAATTTCTTTTGCGGGTTTGAGCGTCCTGTTCCGGCATGGCCACCCGCCGGCCGCCCCGTTTCTTCTTATCTTCTGCCATGTTCTTCTCTCCCTGGTAAATAAAAATTAGAAGCTATCTCAAAAAAGTTTTTTGCCCAATCTCTGTGTTGGACCCTCGCTTCAAGTCCTCGACATACCAAAGTATGCCTGCGGGTTGAACCTCGGCTCCGCCTTGATCTTGACCAAAATACATTTTTTGAGACGGCTTCTTGGTAAAAGTCTATTGGGCATCCCGAAGGATACAATAGTCTTCGTAGCACTCCTTTTCTTCTTCGCCATAGGCTTGCAGTCGCAGCATGAGTTCATCATAGTCGACTTGGTGGCCATCAAATTCCGGACCGTCCACACATGCAAATCGGGTTTTACCGCCCACACTGACGCGACAGCCGCCGCACATGCCGGTGCCATCCACCATAATCGGATTGAGACTGACCAGCGTCGGCACTTGATAATCTTTGGTCATTTTGGAAACAAATTTCATCATGGGCACCGGACCGATAGCCACCACCTGGCTGACCTTTTCCTGGTCTAAAACCGTTTTTAGGACTTCAGTGACAAAACCTTTAATGCCATAGGAACCATCATCGGTGCAGATATGCAGCGTGTTTGAAGCTTCCGCCATCTGCCGTTCCATGATTAACAAGTCTTTGCTGCGCGACCCCACGATGGCGATGACGTTGTTGCCCATCTGTTTCAGGGCCCGCGCAATGGGATGCAAGACAGCAATGCCGGTACCGCCGCCCACGCAAACGACGGTTCCCAATTTCTCCAGGTGGGTGGGCTTTCCCAGTGGTCCGATGACATCCTGGTAATGATCGCCAACTTTCAGATCCCGGAACAGGGCGGTGGACTTGCCCACCACCATGTAGATAATCGTGATGGTCCCTTTTTGAGGATCGGTGTCGGCCATGGTCAGCGGTATGCGTTCGCCGGTTTCGTTGGCCCTTAAGATAACGAACTGACCGGGTTTGGCCTTGCGGGCGATCAAGGGCGCCTCGATTTCGTTCAAAATGACGGTGCCTTCCGCCATTTCCTCTCGTTTGAGAATGGTAAACATGTCCTTGCCTCCTAATCGTGTTTGATATTGTGTATTTTCTGCGGAGCCGTCCGCCCCGACATAAACATTTGATGTTTTTTTGGATTGTATCGCTCCAGGTGAGCTGGAATGAACAAGTAATGGTCCCAAGGATCCATTACATTGTGCAGCTGGGGGGCCCGTGCAATGATAATCCAGATTGTCCGTGGCAGCAGGATCTGTTGCATTTTAATATTAAATTATCGACTTGAAGTCAATTCAAAGACGTGCCGATGGTTGAGCAGAAGTTATCTGCCAACACCATTGCCGGTTTTTATCAGATCCGTTGGCAGATAGAACTGTTTTTCAAATGGGTCAAACAGCGCCTGAAAATACAGTGTTTTACGGCACAGTCCATGCACCAACCACAAATGCCCCAAGGAGAGAATTCCTATCCCGGTAGCGGTTTTCAATGACCAACGCTTGTTTGGGGGCTACCTTCTTCGGAAAATGGATTGCCGTACGAACATGCCCTTGCATACCCACCAGCTTTACCAACTCGTCGGGTGATCGAAAATATGCCTTTCCAAATACCGAAGCCGGATCCGCTTGTGCCTCCAGGCGACGTTTCTCAGCCCACGGGCTCAAACTGTTCAGGGTTGCCAGAACCAGGCACCCCCCGTTTCGCGTGACCCGCAGCAGCTCGCCAACAGCCGCAGACGCATCGGCAACAAATTCCAGTGCAGTGATGCTGACCGTTTTATCAAAGCGGCCGTCCGCAAAGGGCAGGGCGCTCATGTCGGCCACGGTCGGGGCCATGTCGGCAAGGGGCTGTTTTTGAACGGCAACCCTGAGCATGGGCAGCGACAGATCGATGCCGGTAACGCGGGCGCCCGCCTGGCAATAGGTGTTTGTAAAGATACCGGTACCGCAGCCGACATCCAATATGCGATCATGGGGACTGGGCGCAAGTAGTTCCATGATATGGTCCTGCTCAATGGACTGGATCAGTTGCCCCAATGGCGTTTTAAACCATTGTTCATATTTGCACGGCCACTTATCAAAAAGCTGTTCCGGCATCTTTTAAACTCCATTTGTTTGCACAGCTTGCATGCTCGGAAGCGATCTGGACCCGTCGCAGGCTGCCGGGCGGCGTATTTTCCGACGCAGGTGCTCTATACGGCAGTTGAAGGGTCGGCAGCGAGATCTTCAAATCGATTCAATTCAACATTTTTGCGGGAATGGCGTGGATCGAAAATGCGTCCGTTCATAGCAATGTAGATGCCTGGATTGAGCAATTGTGAAGCGATTACGGCACAGCCCATATTAAAAACGGCATCACTTTCATGAAATCGGGCTGGATACATGGAACCGGTTAAGACAACGGTTTTGCCTTTAACGGTGCTCAGGGTTTTGGCTGTAGCAAGCATGGTGTCCGTGCCGTGTGTGACAATGATATGCTTTTCAGGAGCGCCGATCACTGCATCGCGGATGATTGAGCGGTCCTGGTCATTCAGATCGAGGCTGTCTTGGCGAAGAACCGATTGCACTTGATAATCAACTACTACATTGGCCCGTTCCAGGAGTCCGCCGGCTTGGGGATCTCCCACCTCATATCGGCTTTTTTGATCAAAATAGATTTTGTCGATGGTGCCCCCGGTGGTAATGATTCTTAATTTCATGTGCTATTTCCTTGATTTTAATCTCTGGTACTAAGTTAAATGAAAAGCAGCGGTAAATGTATAGACATAAATGAGTCGAACGATGGTTAAAAACACCACCGTTAAAAATATAGGTCGGATGAATCCGGCCCCTTTGCGAATGGCCATACCGGATCCCATCCTGGCGCCGATCACCTGTCCGGTCGCCATGCAAAATCCTGCACTGTACAATACGTTGCCGCTGCTGATAAATACAATTAGCGCAATCAGGTTGCTGGTGAAATTCATAATCCGTGTCGTGCCTGCCGCATGCGTTATATCGTATCCAAGAAGAATCATCAATGCAGCAGTCCAGAATGAACCGGTTCCCGGTCCAAAAAAACCGTCATAAAACCCGAACAGCAGGCCAAATAAAATAAAGAACAGGTTTTTGGGCATCAATCCATGACGTGGTGTAAAACCCAGTTGCGGGCTAAAGAGGGTATATACAAAAACAATGGCCAGAAGAATGGGAATGATCGGCTTTAAGAAACCCGGGTTAAGCTGTTGAATGACCCAGGCACCGATCATCGCGCCGATCAGGGTAAACAAGATACCCGCAAAGGATTTTTTTAGGTCTGCTTTTCCCTTGTGGATATAGTTGGCCGAAGATGCGAAGGTGCCGAAGGTGCCTTGTAACTTATTGGTTCCCAACGCCAGTTGGGGTGGCAGACCGGCCGAAAGCAGCACAGGGAGCGAAATCAAGCCACCACCACCGGCAACGGCATCTACAAATCCCGATAGAAGCCCCCCTGCAAAAAGAAACACAAAAAGTAAAGGCGAAAACTCCACCATTGATATCCCATAAAGCCGCTAAGGGTTTGGTTGGAAACGCCGCCACCATTGGATGGCGAATCGTTTGGCCATATCGGAGGCGTTGGTCAGATAAACACCTAGGAGTACCATCGCGCCGCCGGCCAACAAAGATAGGGCCAATGGCTCATCCAGTATCAAAAATGCGAAGAGTATCGCACTCATCGGTACAATATTGATAAAGACGCTGGCCCGCATCGGCCCAATTCGTTCAATTCCTTGGTAGTACCAAAAAAATCCGAGAACCGTTCCGAACAATCCCAAGTAGAAAAGGCAAAACCAGTCCCGAAGTGTATAGGCAACAATTTCTTCAGCCAGACCATAGTAGAGCGCGGGAACCAGCAATAGACCGGCGCCCACGATGGCAGAGTAAGTTACTGCCGCCAGGGCAGATAAGCTTTGCATGGCGACTTTTCCAATGAGGGAATAGGCCACCCAACTGCACACACATCCAAAAATCAATAGCTCCCCGGTACCCATGGTATATGCGGCCATATGCGTGAGTTGACCATTGGATATGACAATCATTGCACCGGCCACTGAGATGCATATGCCCGCGCCTTTGATCCAGTTCAATGCTTCTTTGAATATCAGAGCCGACAAGAGACTTATAAGAATGGGATTGGTGGCAATGATAAGGGATGCCTTGCCGGCCTCGATGAAACGGAGTCCTGAGAAGAATAAAATGTTATAGGCAAACACACCGGTCAAACCCAGTAGCAGGACGGGCAGCATCTGTTTTTTGGAAAGGGCCGGAAGACGGCCCTCTCTTTTAACAATTAGAATACATAGGCACAATGCGGCGATGCTGAAACGCAAAAAAGATGCATTCACGGGATGGACGCTTGGGGAAATCATCTTTCCGGCTATGAAGGTGCCGCCCCAGAAAACGGCAGTCAAAATTAGTTTGACAAATATCAAGACATTTTTCCTGAAGAAAGCAATCTCTCCCGTGGTATTTTAGGGTGCCTTCAATATCTTAAGACGAGCCTATACCTGCTGCAAACCCACCACAAAAAGAAGCCCTGAGGTGTTGGTGTTTCTTCTTCTTCATGTCTAGTGCAGTATTTGGCTGAGAAAAAGCTTGGTCCGGTCGTTTTGAGGATTGTCGAAAAATTGATCCGGTGCGTTTTGTTCTACAATTTGACCTGCATCCATAAAAAGCACGCGGTGGGCAACGCTTTTGGCAAAACCCATTTCATGGGTGACCACAAGCATGGTCATCCCTTCTCTTGCCAATTCAATCATGACGTCCAGGACCTCTTTGATCATCTCAGGGTCCAGCGCTGATGTGGGTTCGTCAAAAAGCATGACATTGGGCGCCATGCACAAACTGCGGGCAATGGCCACTCGCTGTTGTTGACCGCCGGAAAGTTGTCCGGGGAATTTCTTGGCTTGCTCGGCAATCCGGACTTTTTCCAGATAGTGCATGGCTGCCTCTTCAGCTTCTCGCTTGGGGGTTTTGCGTACCCAAATGGGGCCTAAGGTTAAATTCTCAAGGATGGTTAAATGCGGAAAGAGATTGAAGTGTTGGAACACCATTCCCACTTCCGCGCGAATCTTTTCGATATTTTTTAGATCATTGGTCAATTCAACACCATCGACGATAATATCCCCGCGCTGATGCTCTTCCAAACGGTTAATGCACCGGATCAAGGTGGACTTGCCTGAGCCCGAGGGGCCGCAGATAACGATTCGCTCCTTACGTTTGACTTCCAGATTGATATCTTGAAGCACATGGAACTCACCGTACCATTTGTGCATATTGACGATCTGGATAATGGCGTCATTGCTCTCCAGCTCTTTATCGATGACTGCTGTTATTTCGTTCATGGGTACTGTCCTTGATTGAATTTCACTACATTAGTGCCCCGTATCTAAGTCGCGTTCAATCCTTCTGCTAAAATTGCTCAAGTAAAAACAACAGATAAAATAGACCAAGGCGATAAAAATATAAGCTTCAGCAGAAAAACCCATCCAGCGGGGATCCTGTAAGGTGCTCTGGGTCGTTTTTAACAGATCGTACAATGCAATGATCACCACCAGGGATGTGTCTTTGAAGGCTGAAATCAAGATACTGACCGAAGGCGGAATGACAATTTTTAGGGCCTGGGGCAAGATGATCAAGCGCATGGTCTGAAAGTAGTTGAGCCCTAAAGAATCGGCCGCCTCATATTGCCCCTTGTTCATGCCTTGCAACCCGCCCCGCACCACCTCAGCGATATAGGCGGCGGTAAATAGAATAATGGCGACCTGGGCGCGCAGTATGCTATTGATGGTCACCCCTTCGGGCAAAAAGAGTGGGAAAACAACGGAAGACATGAAAAGCAAGCTGATCAGCGGGACACCACGTATCAATTCAATGTACACGATACACAGCGACTTGATGGCCGGCATGTTGGACTGTCGCCCTAGGGCCAAGGCGATGCCCAATGGATAGGCAGCCGTAAGTCCGAAAACCGATAAAAGCAATGTCAGCGGTAACCCCCCCCACTGGGTGCTTTCCACCGACGCCAAACCCAGGATGCCGCCTTTGAGCAACACACCCATGGTGACCAGCCCTGCCAGCCAGCAGTAGGCAAGGGTTTTGGACCAGAAACGACGGTATTGGCTGATGACCAGCAGCGCCACCAACAGGACGATAGCAAGGCCCGGGCGCCATTGCAGCTCATAAGGATAAAATCCGAACAAGACGAACCGAATGTTGGCGGTAACGACCGACCAGCAGGCACCGTCCGCGGCTTGACACTCTTTTCCGGTTGAAAACCACAGGCTGTCGATAAATGCCCAGCGGACAAACGGAATGATGGAATTCCATAATATAATCAGTACGATGATGGTCAGCAAGGAATTGAACCACGAACTGAAAAGATTGGCCTTGATCCAGCCCACCACTCCGATACTGGTTACGGGCGGCTTGATATCGGTTTGGGTCGCGCTATTTATGGTTGATGCATCCGTCATAATCTAGTGGTCTGCTGTTGTTTTGATACTTGTAAAGCCGCGCCAGTCTGTGTCGAGAGCAACGCCCCTGAAACCGGACGGCGTGTTATCTTTCAACGAGTTTCATCTTTTTATTATACCAGTTCATAAAAGCTGAAGTGCTCAAGCTGAATATCAGGTATACGGCCATGATGAGCATGACGCCCTCAATGGCCTGTCCGGTCTGGTTGATGGTGGTGCCCGCCACCGAGACAAAATCGGGATAGCCAATGGCCACCGCCAGAGAACTGTTTTTGGTCAAGTTCAACATCTGGCTGGTCAGCGGGGGAATAATGACCCGCAGGGCCTGGGGCAGGATAACCAGGTTGAGGATTTGGCCCGGTTTTAATCCAATCGCCTTGGCCGCTTCGGTCTGTCCTTTGCTCACCGACTGAATGCCGGCACGCACGACTTCAGCCACAAAGGCTGCGGTATAAAGCACCAAGCCCAACAGCAGGGCGGCAAACTCAGGGCTGACGTTCATACCCCCACGAAAGTTAAACCCGACTAGCTCGGGAACACTCATTTGCGTGGGTGCGCCGCCCAGCGCCCATGTTATCAGCGGCAAACCGATCAGAATGACAATGCCGACGCGAGCCATAGGAAAGTGCTTGCCGGTTCGGGCCTGTCGATTTCGGGCCCATTTTTTCAAGCCGATGATGATGGCCACTGCGGCGAGAAGCGCAAGCGCCATATACCCATAAACAGGGTGTGCGGCTGGTACGGTGAGTACTAAGCCACGGTTACACAGGAATACCCCTTCGATGGGATTGAGGGCCTGGCGAGGGGAGGGCAGCATCTCGTAAAAAAAAGCATACCAGAAAAACAATTGCAGCAATACCGGTACATCTTGAAAGACTTCAATATAGATTGCGGCGATCTTCGAGATCAGCCAGTTGGTGGACAGGCGGGCCACACCGAGTATCGTTCCCAGCAAAATAGTAAGCACAATGCCGATGAATGATACCAACAGGGTGTTTATGGCACCCACCACCAAGGCGCGACCATAGGTATCGGCAGCAGAATAGGAGATCAGAGACTCGCCGATCTCAAAAGATGCCTCTTTTTGGATGAAACCAAACCCGGTAGCAATGGATTGGCGTTCGAGATTGGATAGGGTATTGGAAATCAGATAATAGCTCAACAGGGCGAACAGCCCCAGAGTGATCACCTGGTAAATCAGCGCACGCTTGTCAGGATCGTACCAGAAAGATAGCTTTTCAGATTGCGGCATAAGGATCAGGTTTGGCTATGTACGGTTCGTAGCTTAGGGCTCGGAATTATATAAATTGTGCCAAATCTTGAACTGCCTGGGTGCCATCGGCAACCAGGCAGTGTTCTCCTTGTTTACACGTTTATTTAAACGGTGGCGTATACATAAGGCCACCATCGGTCCACAGCGCATTGAGGCCCCGTTCAAGCTTGAGTGGGGTGTTTTTGCCCACATTGCGCTCAAATACTTCTCCGTAATTGCCGACCATCTTGACAATTTTATAGGCCCATTTTTCATCCAATCCCAACGATTTACCGTTGCCCGGGCTGACACCCAGGAACCTTTGGATTTTCGGGTCTTTGCTCTTGAGCATTTGATCGACGTTCTTGGAAGTGATGCCGAGGTATTCAGCTTCGATCAATGCCATGGTGGCGAAATTAACTATGTCATACCATTGGTCATCGCCATGACGAACAGCCGGCCCCAAGGGTTCGCGGGAGATGATTTCCGGAAGGATCATATGATCGTCCGGATTGGGGGCGATGGCACGTGTGCCCGCCAATTGGGAAGCGTCGGATGTCAGACAGTCGCAGCGACCGGCGAAATAGGCCTTGGCCAGTTCCGGCGTGCTTTCAATCACCACCGGCTTCATCTTCATGTTGTTGGCTCTAAAATAATCAGCGGCATTGAGCTCAGTAGTGGTACCTGGAAGCACGCATACCGTGGCGCCATCCAGTTCCTTGGCGCTTTTAACACCCAATTTTTTGGGAATCAGAAAACCTTGCCCATCGTAATAGTTGGTTTGGACAAAATTCAAACCCAGGGCAGTCTCGCGGGTCAACGTCCTTGTGGCGTTACGGGTCAATACATCGATTTCACCGGATTGCAGAGCGGTGAAGCGGGTTTTGGCTGTCAGCGGCACCCATTTGATCTTGGTGGGAGATCCAAATACCGCCACGGATATCGCTCGAGCCGTGTCCACATCCAGACCGCGCCATACACCTTTTTCATCAGGTTTGGAAAAACCAAACAGACCTTCATTGACACCCACAGAGATGAATCCTTTGGCCTTAACATCCTGTAAGGTTCCTGCGACGGCGCAAGCGATGGAAAATGTGACTAAAATGGCTGTTACAATACTGATTTTTAAAATTTTCATCTATTCCCCCCTCAATTTCAGATTAAGAAATCACACCCGGGCTTCAATCAAAGCCCTGAGCGTCCCCGGTTTCCGACCATTTCTTGAACGCGCTCTCATTGATCTGACACGCTCATCCAGCCAGGAAAATATGGCATTTAGTACCAGTCTTACGCAAATTTCGCAAGTGAATTCATTCGGTTGTTGAGTTGTTATTCAGTCGATGGTAGGAAATCAAAAAAGCATGCATACCCAAAGTTTTATAACGTTCGATAAGGTCACCGTTCGTCTGGGCGGCGCCTGGCCGCTGCGCGAGTTGAGCTGGCAGATGCGCTACGGAGAAAACTGGGTGATATGGGGCGCCAACGGCGCCGGCAAGACCACCCTGGCCAGGGCATTACTGGGTGAAGCCCATGTGGTCCAGGGCAGGATTCAGCGTCACTACCGGAAAGCGACGCCTGTTCGCAACGGGCAGATCGACATGGCCTTGGTATCTGCCGATCAGCAGTTCGATTTATACCGTCGCGAGCTGATGCTGGATCAGATGCGACATTTTAGCGGTCAAATCAACGATGTCACCCGCGCCGCCGCAGTGTGGCGCCCCCCACCTGATGTTGACAATGATTGTGTAAAATTACTGCGTGTGGAATCCCTGTTGGCCAAGCCTCTGCATGCGCTTTCCGCCGGTGAAATGCGCCGTTTGCTGATCGGCAGTGCATTAATGCAAGATCCGCGTTTGTTGATTTTAGATGAACCATTTAACGGATTGGATGCCGACACCCGCGATGAACTGATGCATATCTTGAATCAACTGGCTGATAGCGGGACGCAGATGGTGCTGATTACCCATCGACCCGCAGAAATCCCAAAGGCCTTTACCCACCTGCTGCATCTTGACCAAGGTCGAGCCGTTTGGCGCGGCACCATGGATCAATTTACACCCAGTTTCGAGACAAGCCCGGCGGATGCCGACAGGCCGCTTGCCGTGTCGAATCGCCGACAGTCTCAGCGCGGAGCACCAATCATCGAAATGCGCGGTGTCAGCGTGACTTATGGTGAGGAAAAAGTGCTGTCCGATATTTGCTGGACGGTGCACCGCGGAGAAAATTGGGCGCTTGTCGGCCCCAACGGCGCAGGCAAATCCACTTTGTTAAAACTTATTACCGGAGACAATCTACAGGGGTATGCCAATGATTTGATTCTCTTCGGCCGTCCCAAAGGCAGTGGTGAATCGATTTGGGATGTTAAACAGCAGATCGGCTACATGGCGGATGACTTGCAAATACGGTATCAAAAGAAGATGAAGGGTTTCGATGTGGTCTGCTCCGGTTTCTTCGATTCGATCGGTCTTTATCGGTATTGCACTCAAACGCAAAAAGCAGCGGCCCGGCAATGGTTTGAGCGCACGGGTATCGAACATTTGGCATCGCGGCTCTTTTGCCGACTTTCGTTCGGACAACAACGCATGTTGCTCATCCTGCGGGCCATGGTCAAAAAACCCCGGTTGCTTATCCTGGACGAACCGTGCAATGGATTGGATGCGGCACATCGGCGGCAATTGCTCGATATCCTGGACGTCATCGGTTCCAGTGGACATACCAACTTGCTTTATGTGAGCCACCGTCCGGATGAGATGCCTTGCTGCATCACCCACCGGTTTCATTTGACCGGGGGCAGGCAGGTTTCAAAGAAATGATAAATTGTCTAATGCAATTTATGCATAGCTACTGTCTATAATTCAGCCTAAATATTGGAGTGCCTAGAAGATGATAAACCCAATGCGCCAGCGGGCTATCGACGGGCTCAAGGTCGGCGATATGATAACCTTTGCGCGTACGTTTACTCAGGAAGAGACCGAACATTTCGGAGATCTGACTAGAGATTACAACCCGGTGCACTACGAAGTGCAGTGGTCGACAGTCAAAGGTTTTGACGGTTTGATCTGCCATGGTCTGCTTGTGGGTTCCATGATTTGCGAGATTGGTGGGCAGATTGGTTGGCTCGCCAGTGGTATGACATTTAAATTCATGCAGCCGGTGTATATCGGTGATACCGTCACTTGCACTTTCACTATACAACAGATTGAAAAAAATGGTCGGGCCAAGGCTGAAGCTGCTTTTTTCAATCAAAAGCAGCAGCAGGTCTGTTATGCACTTTTAACCGGGCGATTGCCCCTATCCCACGAACGCGAGCTGTTGAAAACCATTGCTGAAGATAATCAACAGGTGGAAGATCCACAATAGCCGGCGCGGTAATTTGAGAAGAAGCTGAGCGATTTAATATAGAAAGGCCCCTGGTTTTTTTTACTAGATTGCGTTATTGTGATGCGCGGTATCCGAGCCCTTCAAATAAACAATTGGATGGGGACGCCTGTTTGAATCCGTTTATAAGGAGCCTGCCATGGACTTTGAAACCCTTATCGTCGACCATGCGGAGGGCATCGCAACCATTCAATTCAACCGCCCTCAAACCCTCAACGCCATGAACGCCCAACTCTGGCTCGATTTGAAGCGCACCTTGGACACAGCCACTGCCGACCAGGAGATCAAAGCCATCATCATTACCGGCAAGGGCCGAGCATTTTCATCGGGTGCCGATCTGAAAGAATCCAAAGACCGCACCTTATCCGCTTACCGCCGCTATTTGGAATTGCTTCAGTCCATTTCACGACAACTCATTCATCTTGAGAAACCGCTTATCGCAGCCATCAATGGTTATGCGCTGGGATCAGGTTATGAGCTGGCCTTGGCTTGTGATTTGCGCATCGCGGCGGAGGATGCCTTGATCGGTTCGCCCGAGGTCAAGGTCAACTCTTCGGTCACAGGGGGAGCCTTGCGTCTGTTGCAGGATTTGGTCGGGCCCGCCAAGGCCAAGGAGCTTTTATTTACCGGAGAAAATGTAACCGGAAAGGAAGCCGAGCGGATTGGGTTGGTGAACAGGGCCGTGCCTGCCGGCCAATTGCTGGATGAAGCCCGTTCCTGGGCCAAAAAAATTGCAGCCAATTCCAGCTTCTCTATTAAAATGATCAAAAAAGGCTTGCACATGGCCCAGGGCGAAGCCAGCTTGGATGCGATCATGGATTTTGAGATAGAGTCCTGTTTGGCCTGTGTCTCGACCCGGGAGCGCCAGGCATCCCTGCAAGCGTTTGAAAATCGAAAAAAAGCCAAATAAGCGGGCAAGGTCGTTGGCGAATATGGATACCCAAAGGTGCAACGTAATGTCTCTCGAACAAGTCTTGAACGCCCAATCGGTAGCTGTGGTGGGCGCCTCCAAAAATGAAACCAAACGCGGCTATCAATCCATTCGCACGCTTCTTGAGGGAAACTATGAGGGGCGCATCTATCCGGTGAATCCCAAAGAAAAGCGTATTTTAGGATTGCGCTGCTACAAAGCCATTTCCGAAATAGAAGATGCGGTCGACCTTGCCCTCATTGCAACGCCATCGAAGACGGTGCCTGGTGTATTGGAGGATTGTGGCCGTAAAAAGATCGGCGGTGCCGTGATTTTGGCCGGTGGTTTCGGTGAAACCGGCAGGGATGGCAAAAAACTTGAAGATGAAATTGTTCGCGTGGCCCGTAAAAACGGCATTCGACTCATCGGTCCGAATACCTCGGGGATGATGAATTTAAACAACAATATGAACCTGGTGGGCATCCAGGACGCGCCCAAAGGAGACATCGCCCTGTTGTCGCAAAGCGGCAATATGGCACTGTCTTTGATCACTGAAGCCAAGCTAAAGAGCAACAAGGGGTTTTCCTATTATGTCGGTGTGGGCAACGAAGCGGACATCCGCTTTCACGAATACCTGGAATTTTTCAGGCAAGACCCCCATACCCGCGCCGTATTGATGTACGTAGAAGGGATGCGCAACGGGCGCAAGTTTTTGCAGCAGGCTTATACGACCACCATCGAAAAGCCGGTGATTCTGCTGAAAAGCGGACGTTCCGTTACAGGTAAACGGTCGGCTGGATCGCACACCGGTGCGCTGGCGGGCATCTCAAAGGTGGCGCAATCCGCCTTTGAGCGCGCAGGTATTGTGGTGATCGAAAATTCCGACGAACTGTTTCCGGCTGCCGAAGCTTTGTCCAGCCTGCCGCCCATCAAAAACAACAAAGTCGCCATTCTGGCCGATGGCGGCGGCCATGCGACCATTGCGGCGGATGTGTTGACTGATCTGGGCCTTGAAATTCCGGAACTGAGCGAAACCACTCAGAAGAAACTACGCGAAATTCTGCCAAATGCCGCATCGGTTCCCAATCCGGTCGACGTGGCAGGCGGCACCGACGCCGATCCGACCATTTTTGCCGATTGTGTTCAAATCATACTCAATGACCATGAAGTGGGTGGTCTGTTATTGGTGGGCCTGTTCGGCGGTTACGGTATCCGGTTTGATCAGAGCCTGTCGTTGGCCGAAGAAGATGCCGCCCATCGCATGGGTAAAATGGTTCATAAAAAGCGAAAACCCATTATCGTGCACAGCCTATTTGCTTCAGCCCATTCGCATCCCTTTCGGCTTTTGCGCTACTACAACATTCCGGTTTACGACTCTGTGGAGGTGGCCTGCAAATGCATGGGGGTGTTAGCCCAATACGGTGCCTACATCAATTCGTATCACGCCAAGACCAATTTTGTTTTCGACTGGGGCGCAAAAGCCAAACCTGCAGGCAAGGCCATTATTCAGCAAGCCCTGGCCGAATCGCGCTGTCACCTTCTGGAACATGAGGCCAAACAACTGCTTAAACTCCATAACGTTCCCGCCCAACCGGAAACATTGGCCCGGACCGCCGATGAGGCCGTTGATATCGCCCTCCGCTTGGGCACTGAAGTCGTATTGAAAATTGTATCGCCCGATATTCTCCATAAAAGCGATGCCGGCGGCGTTAAAACTCGCTTAGCAGACGAAAAGCAAGTGCGCCAAGCATTTACCGACATCATGACCCATGCAAAAAAGTATAAACCCGATGCGGATATCCGTGGCGTGTTGGTGGCCCCCATGGCCCGAGAAGGCATTGAGGTGATTATTGGGACCAAGTTGGACGATCAGTTCGGGCCGGTGATTATGTACGGTCTGGGTGGGATAATGGTCGAGATTCTTAAAGATGTCTCATTTCGCGTGTTGCCCATTTCCTACAATTCAGCCAAGTCATTAACCCAGGAAACCAATGCCTCTACGCTGTTGAAAGGATTTCGCGGCGTTCCACCCTGCGACCAAAAAGCACTTCGTCGATTGTTGCTAAAATGTTCCGAAGTCATTGAATCCTACCCGGAGATAATTGAAATGGATCTCAATCCCGTGATTGTGCATGAAAAGGGATTGAGCATTGTCGATGCCCGCATCATTCTAAAGCAAGAACCCTGTCAAATATGATATATCCACAGCATGCAAGTAAAAGACAATCCAGAAAAAAAAAGCCGTCGATCTGAATTTTGGAAGGGCGTACGCGACTCACTACCCTTGGTTATCGGGGCAGTGCCCTTTGGCATCATTTTCGGCACCCTCTCCGGCAATGCGGGACTGTCGGCCGCCGGCACCATGGGGATGTCCCTTTTTGTCTTTGCCGGATCCGCCCAGTTTATCGCCATGGGGCTTGTGGGTGCAGGCACGGTCTGGCCCATTATTGTGTTGACGACATTCGTGGTGAATTTTCGGCATTTACTTTATACGGCCACGCTGTTGCTTCATTTAAAGCGATTGCCGCGCATCTGGCAGGTAATTTTGGCTTTCGGTTTAACCGATGAGACCTTTGCTGTAGCCGTGCGGCGGTGGGATGAACCCGATGCACATCCTTACAAGCACTGGTACCAATTAGGCTCCATGGTATTTATGTATACCAACTGGAATATCTGCACCCTGGTCGGGTTGCTTGCCGGTCGGGTCATGAGTGATATCGGCGGTTGGGGACTCGATTTTGCCATGGTGGCTGCTTTTATCGGTATGGTGCTGCCGTATTTAAAGGATAGGCCCAGTTATGCTTGCGTACTGGTGTCGGGTGTCAGCGCCATACTTCTATATGGCTTGCCGCACAAGCTGGGCCTTATGGCGTCCGCGGTTCTGGGCATTGCTGCGGGGGTGATCATCGATACCCAAATGGGTCGACATAAGGTGTCCGAAGCGCCCAAAGCCGGAGGCGGTTGATATGGAGACATTATATCTCGTTGCTGGGATGGCCGGCGTCACATTTTCAATCCGCTATGTGCTGTTGCCGTTGTCCGGCCGCATTAAGTTTTCGGACAGCATGCAACGGGCCCTGAGATACGTCCCACCTGCGGTGCTAACCGCCATTATCGTGCCGGCGGCCCTGATCCCCGATGGCCGGACACTGCAATTGACCTGGACCAATCCATACCTGGTGGGTGCTGTTTTAACGGTATTGATCGGTTGGTTTGGCAAACACCTGCTTCTCACCATTGTGGGTGGAATGGTAGGTTTTGCCCTATGGCAGGGTCTGTTGAGCTTCCTGTAGACGCCACTTAGCTGCAAAATTACAAAGATTGGGAAATGACCCGCCTTTGCGATAGTGTCGCGACCTGAATCGCAATGCATCATTCAGCAAGATTCGGGTGGTCATCTTTGGTTTATGTCATTACAATGATGACAAGCGAATATCGAGGTGAGCTTATGTATACGACTGATCGCTCGCAACAGTCAGCGGATTTTTACAGGGTTGAAAAAGCGATTCAATTCATCGCGGACAATTTCAAATCTCAGCCCAGACTTGAACAAATTGCCCAAAGTATGAATTTGAGCAAGTTCCATTTTAACCGCTTGTTTAAACGTTGGGCCGGCATAAGTCCCATCCAATTCATGCAATACATGACCCTGGATTATACAAAGCAGCAATTGATCGCATCCAAAAGCCTTCTTGAAACTTCCTATGAGGGTGGGCTCTCCGGACCCGGCCGGCTGCATGACCTGTTTGTTACTTTCGAGGGGATAACCCCTGGGGAATTTAAAAAACAAGGGGCGGGATTGCATATATCGTATGGGTTTTCCAAATCTCCTTTCGGGGAATGCTTGGTCGCAAAGACCCAACGCGGTATCTGTTATCTGGGGTTTGTAGCACAGGGCAAACATACCGAAACCCTTGACCAGTTATTCAAGACATGGCCCGGATCACAATTTGCTGAAAATTTCGCAGAAGTAAATGCCATTGTGAAGCACATATTCAATACAGAACGCCAAAAGCATGCACGTCAGTTTAACCTGCAGCTAAAGGGCACCAATTTTCAGATCAATGTATGGCGGGCATTGCTGAACATTCCCCCCGGGCATGTGGTCAGCTACCAGGACATTGCGGCTTACATCGGCCACCCAAGCGCCTTTCGTGCGGTCGCCAATGCGGTCGCCATCAATCCGGTGGCCTATTTGATCCCCTGCCATCGAGTGATTACCAAGACCGGAAAGATCCATCGATATCGCTGGGGAGCTGAAAGAAAGAAAGCGCTCATCGCATGGGAAGCGGCAAGAAAGACATAACTCCCACCTGAGACCATGCGATGCAGGCCAAGTACACTGTTAATCTAGGATAGGTTGAGCGCAGCTAAGCCACAACTTAAAACTTTAAACTCTGGGGTAATGAGAAGTCCGAATGGAGAGGTTTCGCTATGGTTCCCTCGCAAATAAGTCTCCCCCAAGCACCTATATCCCCAGGTAGGCTTTGCGCACCGCTTCATTGGCCAGCAGATTGGGTGCGCTGTCCGCCAAGGTGATGCGGCCGTTTTCCATGACATAGCCACGGTGTGCCACCTTCAACGCCAGGTTGGCGTTTTGTTCCACCAGAAAAATAGTGGTGTTGTTCTCTGTATTGATTTTTTTAATAATTTCAAAGATGCGTTTGACCACCAAGGGGGCCAGCCCCAGTGAGGGCTCATCCAGGAGCAGCAGGCGCGGGCGTGCCATCAACGCTCTGGAGATGGCCAGCATCTGTTGCTCGCCGCCGCTGAGGGTGCCCCCGGCTTGATGCCGGCGCTCCGCCAATATGGGAAACAGCTCAAAAACGTATTCCAGGTCCTTGGCGATCTTGGATGCGTCATTGCGCAAAAAAGCACCCATATCGAGGTTTTCCACTACAGACAAATATGGGAAAATGCGACGCCCCTCGGGCACCTGACAGATGCCCTGGGCCACAATTTCGTTGGCTTTCATCCGATAGATGGATCGGCCTTCAAACAAGATCTCTCCGCTGCGCGGGGGTACCAGGCCGCAGATGGACATCAATGTGGTGCTTTTGCCGGCGCCGTTGGCACCAATCAGGGTGACGATTTCCCCATTTTCAATCTCAAGGGTAACGCCTTTGAGAGCTTGGATGTTGCCGTAATAGGTATGAATATCGTTCAGCTTAAGCATCAACTTCTTCTCCGAGATAGGCTTTGATGACATCCGGGTTCTGACTCACTTGATCGGGTGTGCCTTCAGCGATTTTACGGCCGTAGTCCACCACATAGATCCGGTCGGACAGGCTCATGACCAATTTCATGTCATGCTCGATGAGCAGGATGGCGATATGATCCTTGTCCCGCAAACGGACAATGAGCTCATCCAGCTCCTTGGTTTCATGGGCATTCATTCCGGCAGCCGGCTCATCCAGCAGCAGTAGAAAAGGTTCCGTCGCCATGGCGCGCGCTATTTCCAGGCGCCGCTGGGCGCCGTATGGCAGGTTTTTGGCAAACTCATTGACGTGCTGGGCCAGCCCGAATTTTTCCAAAGTCGCATAGCTGTCCTGAATCACCTCTTTTTCTTCTCTGCGGGCTTTGGGGGGGCGCAAGATGGCACCGGGAATACCCGTTTTCATACGGCAATGCCTGCCGATCATGACATTTTCCAGAACGGTCATGTTTTGAAAAAGCCTGATATTTTGAAAAGTGCGGGCCATCCCATGGGCGGTCACCTTGTCCGGCTTCAAGCCGTTGAGACGATGGATATTGCCTTTGGGGTCGGCCAAATCGATGGTGCCGCCGGTAGGCAGATAGATGCCGGTGATACAATTGAACAGCGTGGTTTTTCCAGCGCCATTTGGGCCGATCAGCGCGACGATTTCTTCTTTTCCAACGGTTAAGTCCAGGGTGTCCAAGGCCCGCAGGCCGCCAAAATCCATGGTCAATTTAGAGACTGCTAAAGTCGGCGTTGTCATGCTGGTGGAGTTCCTTGCTATTTTTCAAAACGATAGGTTTTACGCACGTCGGTGATTATCCCGCCGGGACGAAAGACCATCATGAGAACCAGGACGGCCCCAAAGGCGAGCATGCGATATTCGGAAAATGCTCGGAAGTATTCGGGCAGCAATTTAAGTGCCAATGCCCCTACGATGACCCCTACAATACTGCCCATGCCGCCCAGAACGACGCAACATAGAATAATTACAGACTCCCAGATGGTGAAGCTGGCCGGATTGATAAAGGTGGTTTTAGCGGCAAACATCACGCCACCCATGCCAGCCCATGTGGCTCCCAGAGCAAAAGCGCTCAGCTTGGTGCGCGTTTTATTGATGCCCATGGCCTGACACGCGATTTCATCCTCACGCAAGGCCATCCAGGCCCTGCCGATGCGGGAGTCTTGAAGCCGGCGCACCACGAAGATGGTAAACAGCGCCAGCAGAATCATCAGGAAATATATGTAGGTATGGTTTTGATGCAAAGACAATTCCAAGCCGAAAAATCCGGGGCGGGGGATATTGGCGATGCCGCTGGGACCGAAAGAGAATTCATTCCAGTTTTCAAGCACCAGCCGAATGATTTCGCCAAATCCCAGGGTCACAATGGCCAAATAGTCGCCGCGCAGGCGCAGTACTGGAAAACCCAGCAAGATGCCGAAGATAAAAGATAGGGCCCCGCCGATGGGAAGGCATATCCAGAAATTCAGGCCGAAATGGTAATTCAAAAGTGCGTAGGTATATGAGCCAACAGCAAAAAAGGCCACGTAGCCCAAATCGAGAAGTCCGGCCAGGCCAACCACAATATTCAGTCCCAGGGCGACCACTACGTAAATCAGCGCCGTGGTCATGATGTCGATTTGATAAAGGGAAAACATAAACGGATAGGCGACAAAGAAAAGCGCGGCCAAGACAAACACCGGACGCGAAAATTGGGGATTGGTCAGAAATTTTTGAGACAGGGATAGTGTATCGTCGCTGCTGCTTTCCGCTTTTTGGATACCCGCTTCTTTACGGCGAATTAAATAACGCCATACAAACGAAAGAACGAAGGTACCGATTCCCACCATGTACATCCGGTCCCAGCGCCACTCCACCGTGCGATAGATAGTGTTGACCTGAATCACCATAATCGGAAAGGTCAGGAACATAAACCATACACATACCAACAGTGATTTTTTGAGTTCTACCCAGCTTATGAGGTTGCCGGCCAGATCCTTATTCAACATGAGTGCCATTTTCCCCTTGTGTCGACATTTCAGGCCACGAATGCTTAAACCTTGTCTGTCTCTTTGCGCCCCAGGAGACCGGATGGGCGGAATATCAGAATGAAGACCAGAAACAGAAAGGCGAATACGTCTTCGTAGTCACTGGATATATAGCCTGTAAAAAAACTTTCGGACCAGCCCAGCACCAAGCTGCCCAATACGGCGCCCGGCATGCTTCCGATACCCCCCAGAACGGCCGCCACAAACGCCTTGATACCGGCTAAAAAACCAATATAGTAGTTGATTTGCCCGATGTGGGAAGCGATCAGGATGCCGCCCAATGCAGCGGTGGCTGAACCAATCACAAAGGTCATGGAGATGACGCGGTTGACATCCACGCCCACCAGTTGCGCCATCTCTCGATCCTGGCTGGTGGCACGCATGGCCTTGCCGATCCGGGTGAATTTAATCATAACGGTCAGCGCCACCATCACCAGGGCGGTGATCAGGTAGATGAGAATTTCCGAAGAGCGCACGATATGTTCTATGGGTTCCAGGAATTTAAAGTCGGGAATAAGACTTGGAAATGGAAGAAAATCAGATGTTTGAGCGATCAATACGTAGTTTTGCAAAAAAAGCGACATGCCGATGGCGCTGATCAGCGCCGAAAGCCGCGGGGCGGTACGAAGCGGCTTGTAGGCAATCTTTTCGATGGTCCAGCCATAGGCCGAGGAGTAAATCACGGCGATGAGGGATGCGATCACCAATATGGCCAGGGTATTCCATCCCAGTAAGGTAAGTAGCCCGGCCACGATCAATCCGGTAAATGCACCAATCATGTAAATTTCACCATGGGCGAAGTTGATCAGCTCGATGATGCCGTATACCATGGTGTAACCCAGTGCAATCAGAGCGTAAATGCTGCCCCGTGTCAACCCGCCGAGAAACAGCTCGAAAAAGTATTCTAAGTCCATGGTGCGACCGCCTTTATAGATGATGCGCGTGGTGCCCGGCTTTTGACTATCGCCATCTACTGATTTTACCACCAAAGGGTATCAATCAATAAAAATCGTGTTTTCCTAAAAACCAGGGAACAGGTCCTGGATCGACCTGTTCCCTGTATAACGCATATTCCCATGGGTTATTTTAATTCCACATACTTGCCGTTTTTCACCTGGTACACGGCAAATCCAACACCGATGGCATCGCCGCGCGCATCAAACTTGATGCTGCCCACAGGGGTATCGGCTTCCTTGGTTTGCAGTGCCTTGACGATGGCATCATAATCGGTGGAGCCGGCATTTTTAATGGCTGTCAGCAGCGCGATGGCCGCAGACACGGCATTGTCATAAAATGCACCGGCATCGGCTTTGAATTGGGCTTTGTGTTTGTCATTATACGCTTTGGTCAATGGGTTGCTGCTTACGTCTTTGGGGCCGGTGGCATAAACACCTTCGGCGTATTTTTTCGCCACCTTGATGAAGGTGTCGTCTTTGACGCCGTCGTCGGAGATGAAGATGGTTTTCATTTTCTTTTTGCGCATCAGGGTGACGATCTTGGAGGCTTCAGGATGGTAGCCACCGAAAATAACCGCTTCGGCCTTGTTTCTTTTGATTTTTTGGACCACTGCCGAATAGTCTACCGCGCCGGGCGTAATGCCTTCATAGAGGACCAGTTCCGCCCGCGGATCTTTTTCCAGGAAAGCTTTGGCAAACTCAGCCAGACCCTTGCCGTAATCGCCTTTGTCGTGCAGTACCGCAATTTTTTTAACCTTCAGCACATCCAGCGCAAAATCCACTTCCAACCGCGCTTGGGCATCGTCTGAGGCGATGGTGCGGAAAAAGTTGGGATAGTCGCCACTTTGGGTCAGTGCTGGATTGGTGGCCGACGGTGACATGACCACTTTTTTAGAGTCTTTATAAATACCCAGCGCTGCTTTGGTGGCGCCACTGCAGATGTGACCCAATACCACCGCCACATCTTCACCGATCAGCTTGGTCGCGGTGCTGGTGGCTACCTCAGGTTTGCAGACATCATCCTCGATGACCAGTTCAATTTGTTTTCCCAGTACACCCCCTTTGGCATTCCAATCCGCCACCACCAGCTTGGCGGCATTTACTGTGGGGAGTCCATAAGAGGCCAAGTCCCCGCTATGGGGGCCGGCCACACCCATTTTAATGGTATCGGCTGCTGAAACCGGACCGCACAGTGCCATCGCCAGAACCAATACCGCCGCAATAGTGATCATCTGTTTAACATTTCTACAATTCATCATATCCCTCCCTTTTCATCAGTGTTTGCTATGAAAACCACAGCATGATCCTCTCTCAAGAAAACATGCACCTGATAGTTTTAGCTTGCGGATTTTTAACTCTAATTTGCGATGTGAGTCAAGTGTAGCTTGAAACCACCGCTTTGAGCTGCGCTATTATTCACCTTTGAATGTTGAACACGATATTAGAGCACTTGATTGAGAAACAGTTTGGTACGGTCCTCCCGGGGTTCTTTAAAAAAGTGCTCAGGGGTACCTTCTTCCACTATTTTGCCTTCATCCATAAACAGCACCCGATCGGCCACTTCACGGGCGAACCCCATCTCATGGGTCACCACGCACATGGTCATGCCTTCACGCGCCAACTGTTTCATTACATCCAGTACTTCGCCGACCATCTCCGGATCCAGGGCAGAGGTGGGCTCATCAAAAAGCATGATTTTCGGATCCATGGCCAGGGCACGTGCAATGGCCACGCGCTGTTGCTGTCCACCGGAAAGCCGGGAAGGATACTCATTCGCTTTTTCGGCAATGCCCACCTTGGCCAGCAACGCATTGGCCTTGTCCTCAGATTCTTGGCGCGGGCGTCTACGTACGACCCTTTGGGCCAAAGCCACATTGCCCAATACGGTTAGGTGCGGGAACAGGTTGAACTGCTGAAACACCATGCCCACTTCGGCGCGGACTTTATTCAGGTCTGTTTTGCGGTGGGCCAAGTCCACGTCTTCAATATAAATGTGCCCCTCATCAAATGTTTCCAGTCCGTTGATACATCTTAGGAATGTGGATTTGCCCGAACCCGAAGGTCCAATCACCACAACCACTTCTCCTTTGGCGACTTTGGTCGAAACGCCGTCAACGGCCCGTACGGTGATGCCTCTGCCCGTGAATAATTTGACTACATTTTCCGTTTTGATCATTGCATAAGCCTCATTTGCCCCGTTGTTGTCGATGCAATGTCAGGGTCAATCGCTCACCGCCAGTTTTCGCTCCATGTAAAAAACCACCTGAGACAACACGGAGGTAACAACCAGGTACATGGCTGCCACCGTCAGCCACACCTCAAAAGTGGCAAAGGTGGAGGTGATGATCTCCCGGCCGGACTTGGTCAGGTCGGTGATGGCGATAACCGAAACCAGAGAAGAATCCTTGATTAAACTGATGAATTGACCGGCCAGCGGCGGCAAGATGCGTTTAAACGCCTGGGGCAAAATAATGTATTGCATGGATTGCAGCATGCTCATGCCCAGGGAACGTGCGGCTTCCATCTGGCCTTTGGAGATGGACTGAATGCCGGCGCGCACGATTTCGGCCACATAGGCGCCGGCAAAGATCGCCAAGGCCCCCACACCGGCGACATTGCGGTTGAGATTGAACACCGTACCGATAAAAAAATAGGCGATAAAAATCTGCACCAGCAGC
>JBNLFN010000043.1:0-5145 GCA_050305555.1 Desulfobacteraceae bacterium
CCCATGGGATCGCGGTAAATGCCGACGATACCGGTAATGGCGCCACCGTAAGCCTCCATATTGGACGGCGAATTGTGGGTTTCGCCGGTAATCACATAGTAGTGCGCATCATCAAAACGTCCCACACCGGCATTGTCCCATAACACCGATATGACCCATGGCTTTTGCGCCTGCAATTGTACGGTGGGTTCTTTTATGCAGACCTTAAACGGGTTGTCGATGGTTTGGCGTTCGCCGGTTCCTGCATTCTTGTAGCGAAACAAGCCTTGAAAAGTGTTGTGATTGCAATGGTCGCTGCGTCCCTGGGATATGTACTCCAACTCGACATCGGTGGGGCCGGACAGCCCCACGCGTTCGCGCTGTGCCTGAACTTCAGGGTCCAGAAAGTAATTACGGATGGTGGGTACATCATTGGGGTTCAATGCCAGGTTGCGTTCGTTGCTAATGCGCAGCAGACTCTCATCGCTGTCAATGGGAATGGTGGTCACCGTTGGTGTATGGTCCAGGCGCACTTTGGGAATGATGTAGCCCACGCCTTTAGAGGGGTCCCAATCGCTATCACCAAAAATCTTCCACTGTTGAATAATGTCGTTGGCCAGCAGCTCGGTGGCAATTTTCCGGGCATCGTCGGCCGTAAGATCATCCCCTTTGAGGCAATACCGCTTGGAGGTGTAGACAGCCGTGTCTTCGCCCATGTTGACGCCCAGCAGATCTTCCATGGCTTCCACAGCTGTCGCACCCGCATTGTCGCGCACGCCGG
Organism: Desulfobacteraceae bacterium; assembly: GCA_050305555.1. Taxonomy (GTDB): domain Bacteria; phylum Desulfobacterota; class Desulfobacteria; order Desulfobacterales; family Desulfosarcinaceae; genus JARRKU01. The sequence continues at coordinate 761 of JBNLFN010000043.1, forward strand.
GGCGAAAGCCCACCCAGATAATCCAATCAAAGTCGATGGCCAACGGTTCTAGGGAAGCGATTTGGGTAACCGGGTTGGCAAAAATCTCGTCCTGGACCTTTTGGAGCTGGTCAAGCTGCAGATCCGCATCGATGGTCACGATTTGAACCGTACGGATGTCCTCGGCCTCGATACCAAAGTAATCCCGGGCTTTGCTGCACAACCCCTGCCCTTCAGCATCAAGCAACTCCGGCTTTAGCGTAATTTCAATTCGGCTTGGCATGGCAATCTTCTATTATTTCGTTGGTTATTAGGCCGGTGGTCCGCGCTGGGGCATAATCCGTCCAGGCGCATTCGACCGGCAAAAAAAGGGACTTAATTAAACCAGGTAAATTCAATGTCATTGTATAAAACAAAAACCATGAGCAGAAGCAAAAGAAAAAGGCCGATCTGTTGGGCAGTCTCTCTGGCTCGGGTGCTCAGCGGCCCGCGCTTGATGGCCTCAATACCATAAAAAAGCAAGTGACCGCCGTCCAAAACGGGGATCGGCAATAGGTTCAAAATCGCCAATTGCAAACTGATAGCCGCGACAAAAGAGAAAAGCTCCACAAGTCCCATCTCTGCGGTTTGCCGCGCCATCTGGGCGATGCGAATCGGTCCGCCAACCAACTCCCGTGAAACTTTGCCTTTGAAGGCATTTTTTATAAAATCAAAAAAACTATTGCTCACCTTCCCAAAAATTTCGAAGCTTTGCACAAAGGCTTGGGATAGGCTCAAGTCGATTGTGAGTTTATCTTCGTCGGGTATCAGATCGGGCAGTCGAATACCAATGCGGTAATTTTTCGAACTGATGCCGCTCAGATTGCGATCCTTGACCAGCTGGGGAGTAATTTCAATCTCTAAATTTTCATTCCGACGCTGGATCCCAAAGCGCAGAACCTTGCCCTCGGATCCGGTGATAATTTGCTGCATCTCTTTCCAATATTGTATTTGACGCCCATCAATGGAAAGGATACGGTCGCCTGGTTGCAAGCCTGCTTCAAAGGCCGGCATATTTTCGGCCACTTCACCCACAATGGCGATGGGTTCGGCCACCCCGGAGATACCGAAATCAAAATAGCTGATATCATCCCCATACACATTGGTATAGGCCGCCTTTTGGGGCGTCAACGAAACCTGTAATATCTCGCCCTGTCGAAGCAGCTGCAGCTTGACGGGTTCACCTTGATTGGCATCGAAAACGTCATTGATATCCCGCCAAGATTCCACCGCTTTCCCGTCAATCGATAGGATGCGGTCATTAATACTTGCGCCGGCCTTTTCTGCGGGACCGTTGGGATCAATGTTTCGAATCACTGGACGAATGCTTGTGATTCCCACAAAATAGAGAATGCTCATAAAGATGATCAATGCCAGGACCGCGTTGGCAAAGGGGCCGGCAAAAACAATCAAGCTTCTTTTGGCCACATGTTTGTGGCTAAACGAATAGGGCAAATCTTCAGCAGGCAAGTCACTGTCGGGTTCATCACCCACCATTTTGACGTAACCGCCCAAGGGAATCAATGAGAGGCGATAGTCGGTGCGCCCCACTTTTTTGCCGAACAAGCGCGGCCCGAATCCAAGTGAGAACTTTTCCACACCCACACCAAAGAGGCGCGCCACAATAAAATGGCCCAATTCATGGAAAAAAATCAGAGGGCCTAAAACAAGGACGAATAGGATTGCCGTGTTCATATCTATCTTCTATGCCTCATGGTTTTGTTAATTCGGGATCACCTTATATAATTGCAGCTTGCTGTGCAACCAGACTTTGGGCCTTTTTTCGTGCCCAGGCATCTGAATCAATATAGAGTGATAAATCATTTGCTTGCATTGGATGATGTGCATGCATGGTCGCTTTAATGATTTTGGGAATGCTGCTAAACGCAATTTTACGGTTTAAAAAGGCCTTAACAGCTATCTCATTGGCAGCATTTAATACCGCCGGCATGGTGCCGCCTTGGCCACAGGCTTCAAAGGCAAGCCCTAGACAAGGAAATCTTTTCAAATCAGGCGGCTCAAACGTCAGCTGTCCCAGAGCGGCTAAATCAGGCAAAGGTTGTTTAAGGGGTATCCGCTCCGGATACGATAGCGCATAGGCGATCGCCTCCTGCATATCCGGGATACCCATTTGGGCTAGCATGGAGCCGTCACAATAGGCGACCATAGAGTGAATGATGCTCTGGGGATGCACAATCACCTCAATCTGATCGACGCTCACATCAAAAAGCCATTTGGCTTCAATCACCTCAAGCCCTTTGTTCATCAAGGTGGCGGAATCGATAGTGATCTTGGCACCCATATCCCAATTGGGGTGTTTGAGTGCCTGCTCGGGAGTGATACATGAGAAATCGCCCGCGGGCGTGTTTAAAAAAGGACCGCCCGAGGCGGTTAAGATGATTTTGTCCAGATCTTGGCGCCGGTGGCCTTGCAGGCATTGGAAAATTGCACTGTGCTCACTGTCGATGGGCAGCAGATGCACGCCTTTGTGAGCAACCGTGTCGGTTACTAAAGCGCCCGCCATCACCAATGTCTCTTTGTTGGCCAGCGCAATATTTTTACCGGCATCGATGGCCGCCAAGGTTGGCGCCAGACCCGCCGCCCCCACCATGGCCCCCACTACCAGATCGACGCCCGGATAGACGGCCGCCTGACAATAGCCTGCCGTTCCATGAACAATCTCAACTTTTTGGTGCGGGGGTAACAGTGCTTTAAGTCGGCGGGCCGCTTGCACATTATAGACCGCCACCAGTTGGGGCCGGTGTTCCTGAATCTGTTGGGCCAGGCGTTGCACATTGGTTTTGGCCGTTAGCGTTTTTACCTGGAAACGCTCGGGAAATTTGGCAACTATTTTAAGGGTGTTGCATCCGATGGAGCCGGTGGCGCCTAATAGAGCCAACGAGGTCATGGCAATAAATGTTCCTTCAATAGATAAGCCACCGGTGCGGCGAACAAGAGGGCATCAATACGATCCAAGATTCCTCCATGACCGGGCAACAGATCACTGGAATCTTTCACACCACTGGCGCGTTTGAATTGTGATTCAAACAAATCGCCGATCTGTCCTACCATGCCGGCACAAAGGGCAGTAAGGGTACACGTCAGCCCTGAAAGACTACTAAAAAAAAGCAATTTAAACAGCCATCCAAAGGCCAGATTGGCCGCCAGGCCGCCCAAAGCACCTTCGATGGTTTTTTTGGGGCTAACTGACGGCCATAATTTATGGTGCCCGAAATACGTACCGGTATAAAGTGCCCCTGTATCACCCCAGGCAATGACCCACAACAGAAACAAGACCCACAGTGGCCCGTGGGCGCTTATGCGCATTAGGACAAGAAAGGAGAGCAACAATGGAATGTAGATCAAGCCGAGAAATTGTTTGGCCATAACCACCGGCGCTTCAGGATCTCGCTTAAATCGCAGGATGGAAAAAAATCCTCCGCCGATAAGTCCCAAGGCGAGCAGGCCCATTAAAAGGCCTGTGTTTTGCCGGTAGACGCTCCAAACAATCAGCACGCCGCAAGCATACCATCCAATCTGGACCCCGGTGGTTACCGCAGGGGTGTGGCCATGGCACACAATGCGAAGATACTCCCACAAGGCAAGGACACTGACGGCAGCGACAACGATAGTGAACACAGCAGGGCTGCCTTTTAAGATGACCCAAATCAGCGGGGGAATGAGAACTGCAGCCGTTAGCCAGCGCTTCCAATGCATAAGGTTTCCTAATCTGCAAAAACTTTGGGATAGGCTGCGTCCGGCCAGGCAGTGCATGCGCGCTTACTTAAACAGAAGCTTTACACCTTGACCTTGCCAAAACGACGGTCTCGCTTTTGGAACGTATCCAATATACCAATGAATTCTTCCGGTGTAAAATCAGGCCACAATGTGTCGGTGACCACGATCTCCGTATAGGCCAGCTGCCACAGCAAAAAGTTACTGATGCGCATTTCTCCGCTGGTCCGGATGAGCAAATCGGGGTCTGCAATACCGCGTGTATAAAGGTGATCGGCCACCACCGCTTCATCGATGGCATCGGTGTGCAAATCCCCATTGGCGACTTTGGCGGCAACGGTTTTTACCATTTCAGTAATTTCGGTGCGGCTCCCATAGCTGAGCGCTAAATTGAGCAGCATTTTTTCATGAGCGGCAGTGTCATCCATCACTTTTTCCAACGTTTGGCGAACATCTTCAGGCAGACGCTGGGGTTGACCAATGACTCCCAGACGGATCTGTTGCTGCGCAAGCTCGGTGGCTTCTTTTTCCAAAAAACGCTTCAACAGCGCCATGAGGGTTTTGATTTCAAATTTGGGTCGCTGCCAGTTTTCTGTGGAAAAGGCGTAAAGGGTCAATACAGGCATGTGCAG
>JBNLFN010000044.1:0-63529 GCA_050305555.1 Desulfobacteraceae bacterium
AAAAAATAGGCGATAAAAATCTGCACCAGCAGCGGTGTGCCGCGGATAAACTCCACATAAATGGCCGCCCCGCCGCGCAGTGCCGGGTTCCTGGAGGTTCGGCACAAGCCCGCAGCCAATCCGATAAAGATGGCCAGTACACTGGCCACCACCGAAATCCACATGGTGGTCCAGAGACCGAACATCAGCGGGCCTAAGCGCCACTCATTGATAAAACCGACGGTATCGCCTTGGAAAAGATCTTCTCCTCGGGCGACGTTGAGAAACCCTTTGTCTACCTTGACGGTGATGGTTTCGTTCTTTTCCGATACCAGCCGGACGGCCAGTTTCCCGCCTTGGTCGTTGATAACAGCCACTTTGCCGTCAAATGGGATTTTAACGGCATTTTCACCTTTGTAGGCAAAGTACTGGGGCACCCGATTCCAGCGCCATTTATAATCGATCTTTTTTACCGCCCCTCCGATGCCGGCGGCCAGGACGACAAGGATGACCGCCAGCAAAAGTTTCCAGAAGAGATTTTTTTGAGACGCAGTCCATGTTGCGCCCATTTATTGCAGCTCTTTCATCCAGGTGTCACTGACAAACCATTTTTCATAGATTTTATCATAAGTGCCGTCGTTTTTGACTTGGAAGAGAAAGTTGTTCAACCAATTGACGAAATCGAAATCGCCCTTGCGGATGGCCCATGCCAGGGGCTCATAGGTAAAGGGGGTATCCAGATGGACCAATTTGCCCTGGCCGCGTTGGGAGATGGCCACCGCATTGTAGGGCATATCATAAATAAAGGCGTCGATTTTGCCGTTGACGGCCTCCAGTACACCCTCCTGCTCGGTTTCATATGAGATATATTTGGCCCTGGGGATCATGCGTTTGGTGGCCTGCTCGCCGGTGGTGCCCAGTTTGGAGCCGACAGTGAATTTGGCGTTGTTTAGATCTTTATAGGATTTGACTTTACCCACCAGCTTTTTGCTCATCAAGATGGTTTGGCCGATGACGATATAGGGCTGGGCAAAATTGATTGAAAGATTACGCTCCTGGGTCAGGGTCATGCCCGACATGAGGATGTCGAATTTTTTGGTCAGCAGGGCCGGGATGATGCCGTCCCAGGCCGTGGAGACCAGTTCCAGCTTCACGCCCATGGCCTTGGCCATGCGTTTGGCCATGTCCACATCGAATCCGATGATTTCACCCTTCTGGTTGGTCAGTTCGAAAGGCATGTACCCGGGTTCCGTGCCCACGCGCAGGGTCCCGCGTTTTTGAATGTCATCCAGAGCGCCGGCGGATGCCAGATTGAAGATCATGCCCACCAGTGCAAATGTTGCCAGTAAAACTAAAAACCCTCTTTTCATGGAAGCCTCCTTTTCCAGTATATATAAAAAAAAAGACCGGAAATCCGGTCTTGGCTTGCGCCGTCTAATATGATTTGCCTTCATCGAGCAACTCTTCGATGATCATGCGGCTCCCTCGGCAGTCGGAGTTGGCACACACGGGCAGATCGTCCAGCGGCAGCGACACAATGGCCCGCTTGCCGCATGTGGGGCATTTGATCTGAATCGGTTCGTTTTGACCGCGCTTCATAGTTGACACGCCTAAAGGGAAGATGCATTGTACGGCCTGTTGACCGAATACACTTTATAGCACAGGTCCTAGGGGATAACAAACAACAGAATTCCCCATCCTTTGATTTTCACAAATGGGGTCTTTTTCAAAATTTAACGCCGATTGCCAACTTGGCGTATACCCAAAACAGCGCATTTTAGATAGTGGCATATATGGGTACAATCTTAGCCAAACTGCGTAAACACCGGCGTCAATATCTGGCTGAATTGATACTGGTGACCGTGACCGTTTTCTGGGGCGGCACCTTTCCTTTGGTCAAAGATGCCATCCAGGAGATGCCGGTGATGGCTTTTCTTTGGATACGTTTTGCACTGGCTGCCGTGATCTTGTTTATTTGGGCCGGCCTGAATCAGGTGCGGCGTCTCGGCAGCTCAGGATGGACCAGGGGGATGGTCTTGGGTGCTTTGCTTTTTGGCTCCTATGCGTTCCAGACTTTTGGATTGGCCCTGACCTCGTCGGCCAATGCCGCTTTCGTGACCGGGCTCAACGTCGTCTGGGTGCCGTTGCTGGCCGGTCCCATCCTAAGCAAACCGGCGGCCCCGGGATCGCGTATCGGGGTGATCTGTGCACTGTTCGGCCTGTTCATGCTGACCTACCATTCGCCCTGGCGACTCAATCCCGGTGACGCGCTTGTATTGGTGTGCTCCCTGTTTGTCGCTTTTCATATCCTGGGGCTGGATGCCTGGACTCATGGCTACGATGGCAGAGCATTGGCCTTCGTGCAGATCGGCACCATGGCGGCACTGTCGCTGATCGGCAGTTTGCTTTTTGAACCCGTGAGCTGGCCCCACGCTTGGACACCCACCATCTATGGGGCCGTGATCGTTTGCAGCATCTTTGCAACGGTGTATGCCTTCTGGGCCATGACAGTATTCCAAAAAAGGACAACACCCACCCGGGCTGCCCTGATCTATACCTTGGAGCCGGTTTTCGGTGCCCTGATGGCGGTCTTTTACGCCGGCGAGCGTCTAACAGGGGTTGGCTGGGCTGGCGGCGCGCTGATCGTTTCGGGAATGCTGGTGGCAGAAATTTGGCCCGTGTTGGCGAACAACAGGAAACAACAGACCACAGGTCCTTGAAGGCAGCGGTTCGCCCATGGAGACCTGATAGTTTGAGCTTGCCTTATTCAAACCTTAAACTGGATCTTCTTCATCCGATACGCCAAAACACTTTTTAAATTGCATACGATGTTTTCGACGGATGGCGACGATGCAGAAAATTCCCTTGTAGCGGATAATTTGATTTGTGTATGATGGATTAGTTTTTGATTCACGCAATGATGGTCCCGTAAAAAGTCTAAAATTGCGCCATCCCGGAGAAGGCCGGGATACACAACTGACTGATATGGATTGACTGGATCCGCAAAGGAGCAGGCTGTGAAAAAGACCATCGGCTTGGTCGTTAAAAACGATGACCGTGCATTGGGAAAAGCCGGGGATTTGGAAAAATGGCTGAAGGATCAGGGGTGCGGTGTGGTGCGCCATACCACGACCAAACCTCAGAATGGCCTGCCCCGGACCCGCGGCAATATTGCACCGCAGAATTTGTTTTGTGTGGTGGTCCTGGGCGGGGATGGGACGTTCTTAAGCGCCGTGCGATGGATGGGCGATCAACAGGTGCCCATATTGGGTGTAAAATTTGGTGCGGTGGGCTTTATGGCTGAAGCGGCTGAAGAGAGCCTTTTCGCCGTTGTCGAGCATATTCTTAACGAGCCGTTTCACACGCGTCCGCGGATGCGCCTGCGCGTCGAGATCCGGCGGCAAAAAGAGTTGGTGGCCACAGAGGCCATTTTAAATGATGTCGTGATCAACAGAGGGGCCCTGGCCCGTCTTGCCTGTATTCAAACCCATGTTGATGATCGCTTTTTGACCGACTACCGTGCGGATGGGCTGATTATTGCTACGCCTACCGGATCAACGGCCTATTCGCTGGCTGCCGGCGGTCCCATCATGCATCCCACGGTCCAGGGGATCTTGGTGACACCCATCTGTCCTTTTACGTTAACCAATCGGCCCTTGATCGTACCGGATACAGCGTGCATCAAAATCCAGCTGGCTGAAAAGTCAGCCGATATCATCCTGACCTTTGACGGGCAGGTGGGTTTTCATATTAACGAGGAGCATATCATCATCGTACGTAAGGATCCCATAGCCGTAAAAATGATTCAGTTGCCGGATCGTGATTTTTTTGATGTCTTAAAGACCAAATTACGCTGGAGCGGCAGCCGATTGTAATTTCAAAATGCGCCCAATTGACACGGACCAATTTTTACGCCCATGGCGTCACAAGCACGGCCCACCACCGGTCGGGCAAGATCAAGATCGGTCCCGATGTTCCATGCCTGAATGCAGGTCAGGCGGTTGTTCGTCAGGGCCGCTTTAATGGCCTGTTCCAGTTCAGGCATTTCAACCGGTGTGGCCGGCTTATCGTTCCGGCTTGCTTCGTCTTTGCCAAACAGCCCCAGTTGACAGGCCATGATCCGCGCATCGATCAGATCAATGCCGACACCCACCTGTTGCGGGGTAACACCCAGATCTTCAGCGATGGCATGCGCCCGGGTGCAAGTGATCGCTCCTTTCCGGATACCCCCTTTGATTGCTTCTATAAGAGCATCCGGTACCTGGGTGCCCGGAGGATGTTTAGCACTGTAGTTGCCGCTATGTTGATGACCCATGGTTTCCTTTTAGACCTCCTGCTGGTTTGGGTATGGGTAAAGGTCGTTAAACAAACGTCACCTCTTTAGTGGATTCGGTGATTACAAAGATGCGCTCATTGTTGCCCTCCACATCTGCCGGTGTCAGAAAAAAGCCTTGCCGGTCCGGTGAGTAGCCCAATGAATAACCAATAATCACCTCCCCGTCAAAAAATTCGACCCGCATCCTTCGGCCGGCGCCGCGAACTTCATTCGAATAGTCAGGCTGGTGATGCTTATTGCCCTTAAAGTCCTTGGTAAAAAAAACAGCTTTGAGCTTTTCCATATCTACCCTGGAGGACTCGCCGGAGGGGGCTTCCAGATTAAAAGTTAATTTGTTCGGGAAAAAATTGTTGGAAATGCCTTTAACCACTTGATGATCTCTATAATGTGCAACGATTTTATTTTGCAGCATGAGCTTTACCTCCTGGTCCGATGGGGGCGTGCGGTGTTCAAACGGCGCACGATCTTCACTATTTTGCAGAGGTCAATTTCGCGGCAATAGCGGCAATATGCTGCCCTTGAAAGCGGGCCCCTTCCAGTTCATTTTCAGTGGGGGTGCGCTCGCCCTGGGTGCCCGCTATGGTTGAAGCACCGTAAGGTGAGCCACCGGTAATTTCATCGTTGCTCATCTGTCCCTGGAAGGCATAGGGCAGTCCCACCACTATAAAACCATGATGCAGCAAGGTGGTATGAAAGGAGAGAATCGTGGACTCCTGTCCGCCGTGCTGGGTGGCCGTACTGACAAACACACCGCCGACTTTTCCCACCAGAGAACCGCTGGCCCAGAGCTGGCCGGTGGCATCCAGAAACTGACGCATCTGGCCGCACATGTTGCCAAAACGGGTGGGTGTGCCGAAAATGACGGCATCGGCTGAAGCCAATTCTTCAACGCTGGCGACAGGTATTTGGGCCATCGATTGCTGAGCCTCCGTCGCGCCCATCTGGGCGATGACTTCGTCGGGAAGGGTTTCCGGCACGCGTCTTAACTCCACTTCAGCGCCGTTTACCTGTCCGGCTCCTTCGGCAACTGCCTGGGCCATCGCATGAACGTGTCCATAAGTCGAATAATATACGATGAGTACTTTCATTGTCGTTGTCCTCCCTGCTTTAGGTGTTATATGCGCGATGCCAAAATTAAGGCGCTGAAGATAGGCATCCGTAGTCTTTCCTTAATTGGTGTCATGGCCAAACCATTGACAATGCAACGCAATGACTATTCCATCAACAAAATGTTTTCACGGCATAAACTATAAGGCCAAAAATCCATCAATCAAGCCGGCCACACCTTTTTACGATGCCATGGCAAGCTAAAACAACTGTCCACCGATCCAGCGGCCATAGAAGGGTATAGGTAATTTGTTTCCCGGAAAATGGGTATTTGATATCCTAAACCAGAGGTAATGCCAGTGGTGGAAGAGCATAACCTGTTGGATTGACACCCAAATAGGCCCTGTTCGTAAAGTGCGGTTTAAGTTGCATCAATTTTGCATGTACTTTAGAATGGTACACGGCACATTCAATCGTGTATTGTGGCAAATCCACTACCACCGATAGGCAGAACTCATGCACGAAGAAAGACGTTCGATGAAAGACAGGCGTACCGGCAAAGATCGTCGCCGAAAGTTTGGTTTAAAAAAGTTATGCTTCCGGGGCAAAGAAAGACGCTCGCACAAGTATAGAAGAGAACCGGATGAACGGCGGCATGGTTGGGTAAGGCTGGGCAAATGGTCCGGCATCCGCATTGCCGATTTGAAGATCGGAAAGTTTCTGAAGTCATAAGGTCGCAATACATTGCCGCCGTCGTTTGCTTTCCGGGGCCGGGCTTGGCGACAAGACCCATGCAGGTATGGCCGGCAACGATTAGCGGTGGCGGTGTTTTGCAATAGTGACAGGAAGGACAGGTTCGGGACCGATAGCTGACCGGCCTAAATTTGTGTTGACTTGATCCTTTTGGGCGTTATTATAATAAAAATCCTGGCTTAAATTCAACAGATCGGCATCCCATGTTTGATCCATCACCAAATATCGGGGTGAGATCCAAAACCATCCGGCACGGCCAAGTTTGAATTCAACATTCAATAGGAACCCGGCATTGTCGCCCGACCAAAGAGAGGACATCACATGGATTTCAACAATCTGAACGAGATTATCGACTTTGCCATTGCCAGTGAAGTCGAATCAGAGGAATTTTATCGAAGTGTTGCTGAGCAGGAATCCTTCAGTGGGAAAAAAGCGATGCTTTTAGAGTATGCGGCTGAAGAGAAGAAGCACCAGACGCTGCTTGAGGAACTGAAGGCCGGCAAATTGGGCAAGAATATGGAAGATTACCAATTCAAATGGATAACGGATATCAAGCGCAGCAACTATGTCCATGAGGTGGCTTACCAGCCTGGTATGGCATACCAGGAGATCTTAATGCTGGCCAGCAAACGTGAAGAAAAGGCCTTAAAGCTTTACAACGATTTACAGGTCAAGGCCGAGACCGACGATGCCAAGAAAGTTTTTAAGATCCTTTGCCAGGAGGAGGCCAAACACAAGCTGGCCTTGGAGACGATGTTGGATGATTATCTGGCGGAAATGGGGGATTAAGTATAGATACAGTTTTAAGTGTTATGTTTTAAGTCGCTGGAATACTGTCTGATTTTATGGTTGGATACGACTCCGCCTTCATCGGTAATCCTTCGGCAAAACGCTAATTGGTAACCATCCTTTACTTAACGCTTAATACGCAACACTTTCTTTTTTCTATCTTGAATCAAACCCATCCGATCAAAATAGTCGTGATTTGCGGCCCCACGGGTGTCGGTAAGACGAGTTTCGCCGTTGCCCTGGCCCGGCGCTTTGGCGCTGAAATCGTCGGGGCCGATTCCATGCAGATCTATCGGAAGATGAATATCGGTACGGCCAAGCCATCGGCCGCTGAGCGGACTGCAGTTCCTCACCATATGGTGGATGTGGTGGATCCGCTGGAAGGATTCGATGCTGTTGCATATGCCCTTCAAGCGCGCCAAGCCATTACCCGTATCGATACTGCCGGTAAATTGGCTTTGGTGGTGGGCGGTACCGGTCTTTATATCAAAGCGCTGCTGTATGGATTGACCCAAGGTGCGCCTTCGTCGCCTGATGTACGGGCGCAATTGCAACGGGAAATGGCGCTATCGGGCTCGGTCCAGTTGCACCAGCGTCTCTCAGCTGCTGATCCAGCGTCAGCTGATCGCATTCATCCCAATGACGGCTACCGGATCATTCGCGCCTTGGAGGTGTTGGAGATCACCGGCCATTCCATCTCCGGGCTTCATAAGGATCACCGCTTTTCCCAAGCCATCTATGATACCCTTCAAATGGGTTTGACGCTGCCGCGTGACAAGCTGTATGCCCGTATCGATAAACGGGTCGATATGATGTTGACTGCGGGTTTTGAGGATGAGGTTCGACGGCTTTTAAAACAGGGCTATACGGCATCGCTCAAATCGATGCAGGCTTTGGGCTATCGCCACATGGTGGATTACATTCAGGGCCGTTTGACATGGGATGAAGCGATACGCACGCTGAAGCGTGACCACCGACGTTACGCCAAACGCCAGTTGACGTGGTTCAACGCTGTGGATGGCATTCAATGGCTGGCGCCGCATCAAATCGATCAGGCGGCGGATTGGATAGATCATTTTCTCCAGACCCTCGCCAAACCTGTAAACGATCCTATCTGACTGAGGGGTCGGGGAGTTATTTTCTTAGTTTGAGCAGAGCCAGTGGTTGGGGGATAGTGGAAAGCTCCCCGACTCCTCAACTAACTATAAATTGCCGATGACATCATAAATGTTGTCCGGCTCGTCAAACCGGCCCCTATTTTTTTTTGCGGCAAACATCACTTGATCCGCATGTTCAAGTAAGGCTGCGGCATCGCCGCCGTCTTGCGGGAAAGTCGCAAAACCGATGCTGATGGTTACACGATTGCCGGGCAAAGCTGTGCGCCCTTCAAAGGGGTGATCGGCCACCTGCTCGTGCAGTTTGGCGGCCTTCATGCGCGTTTGTTTTTTGGAGGCCTCCGGCAGAATGACAACAAACTCATCTCCTCCAAAGCGACAGACCACATCAGTTTTGCGAAAGTAGCTTCTCAAAAGATCCGACAATTCGGTCAATAGCTTGTTTCCGCTAAGGTGCCCATGGGCGTCGTTGTAAATCTTAAAGTAATCTAAATCGATAAACAGCAGCGAAAATGGCCTCTTATAGCGCTCCGCTCGTCTAAGCTCGGACTCAAGACTCTCTTGAAAGAAGCGATGATTGTATAAACCGGTAAGGCCGTCTCGATGGGCGAGCTCCTTAAGTCGCTGATTGGCAGATTTAAGCATGCCGGCCTTTTTATTGAGCACCTCGATAAATTTATAAGCTTCCCGTTCTATTTGAATTTTCTGGGCGGCTTGTCGCACCACACTTAAAATGGCTTCGACATCCTCAAATGGTTTGGTTACGTAGTCATAAGCACCCGCCCTTAAGGTGGCAATCGCCGTATCGATCGAGACCCATCGGGTCATGACGATTACCTGGGTGTCCGGATCAATGGCTTTGATGGCCTTCAGCAGCTCCAGGCCATTCATTTCGGGCATATAGATGTCGGTGATGACAATGTCAAAGTGCTCTTTTTCATAGAGCGCTAGCCCCTCGGCGCCATTGGTCGCTGTGGCCACAGCGTAACCATGGTCTTCCAAAGCAAAGGATAAAGTGGTACGGATGATCTCTTTATCATCTACAATCAAAAGGTTTAGTGCATCAGCCATTTTTATCTCACCACGTTGACGCCCAAAAAGAGATGTTTATTGAAAGCCGTTAACTTCGCAATTCTTCCGGCCGCGTATGCTGATACCGGCCTTGGCCATGTAACAGCTATCCCATACGGCAGCCGTTGTATTGCGGATGGCGTGCCGTTAAAATTGAATCCATGACCCTCAATTGTGCGTGTTGCAGGTGCCAGAGAAGGCCTCCGTCTCATCGGTATAAAGGTTGAGTCGAGATAGCAATTTCTGGATGGAAAACGGCTTGATGAACAGATGATCCACACCAATCGACTTGGCATCAGAGCCAATATCGTCGAACCCATAAGCAGAGATAAGGACTTTGATGGTTTCAGGTGTGTACGCTTTTGCTTTGGTGAAGAACTCGACGCCATTCATTCCCGGCAGACGGTAGTCGCTGATAATGACGTTGAAAGGTTGCTTGCGGACCGCTTCTAATCCTTCCTCGGCAGTCGTGACCACAAGGGCGTTCAAACCGCAGCTCTTTAAAGTCAGATCAAACGCTTCGCGCACGTAGGCATTATCTTCGATGATCAATATATGGCAATCCTGCATCATGTTATTTCCACTCCAGATTCATATTCACAGCAAAGTCGATCACAGTTCGATACTGAAATTCAATAGGGCACATTAATGCATGCTGGCTAATATTGCAGAAACGATGCCAACACGATACATTTGATAAAAAAGCTAAAATAACCGTGCGTTATGAGTATATGGATAACCAGGAATCTGGACCAAAGGTAACAAAATGGGGCAAATGCCCCAATTATTAAGGGTTAAATGCCCCAACAGGGCAGTCACAAGCTAAAGCTTTTGTTGACGGTACCTGAATTTGTCGCGGCTCAAATTTAGCAAATTGGCGGCCTTGGAGGTGTTGTTTTTGGCCAGTGCCAGGGCTTGTTCAAAGTATTGCTTTTCGATGGAATGGATGACGGCAGGAAAATCAATGCCCGCTTCGGTTAATGGCGGCAGGGCGTGCGTATCCCCAGCGGACCCATTGGGCGGCTGCACACCCGGAGTTGTGCCGCATTCGTCCAAGCCGAGCTGATCTAAACCGAGTTGAGAACCACTGCCGAGCAGCACCGCACGCTCAATAATATTGCGAAGTTCACGCACATTGCCGGTCCAATGGTGTTGCTTCAGTGCCTCAATGGCCTCAGGGGTGAAACCGGAAAATGTTTTTTGGAATTTATTGGTAAACCTGTCTAAAAAAAACTTGGCCAGTGGTGAAATATCCTCCTGGCGTTGATTTAAAGACGGTACTTCCATTTTAACCACGGCCAGGCGGTAGTATAGATCCATTCGGTATTCGCCTTGCTGGGCCAAATCCAGAAGATTTTTGTTGGTGGCCGATATGACCCTTGTGCTGACCTGATATTTACGGGTGCCGCCCACACGGAAGTACTCACCGGACTCTAAAAAACGCAACAACTTGGCCTGGGCCTCGGTGCTCAGATCACCCACTTCGTCCAGAAACAACGTGCCATTGGCGGCTTTTTCCACCAACCCGGCTTTGCCGCCCTTGTCGGCGCCGCTAAAGGCACCTTTTTCGTAACCGAACAACTCACTCTCGATGAGCGCTTTGGGGATGGCCGCACAGTTGACCGTAATCAACGGTCCTTTAAACGCCGGGCTGCGATAGTGGATGGTTTGGGCGATAAGCTCTTTGCCGGATCCGGTCTGCCCCAATATGAGAACGGGGGTATCCACACTTTGCGCCACCATGTTGACCTGCATCAAGACCTTTTGGATCTTTTCACTTTCGCCCACGATGACAGGCAGATTTTTTTGGATAAATTTTTCCTGCAGCAACTGAAACTCTTTTTTCAGGGCGATGGTTTCAAGGGCGTTGCGCACGGTGATAATCAATCCGTTCATATCCAGCGGTTTGACAATATAATCATAGGCCCCCAGCTTCATGGCCGATACAACCGTCTGCACATCTTCATAGGCCGTAATCATGATGACCAGGATTTCGGGAAAGTCCTTTTTGATTCGTTCCAAAGCTTCGATGCCGCTGATGCCGGGCAGGCCGATGTCCAGCAAGATAAGATCGGGGCGATGTTTCGGCAGCGCGTCCAGGGCTGCTTCTGCTGCAGCAAAAGCATGCACCTGGTATTGATTGCGAAGGGCCAAGCTGATACCGTCTCTGGCGATATCTTCGTCATCCACGATAAATAGACAATAGGACATCATCGTTTTATTTTCCTCTTTTCAATGGGAAGCGTTACCGTGAACCGGGCTCCTCCCAGTGGGCCGTTTTGCATGGCGATGGCGCCGTTGTGATCGGCGATGATGCGTTGGGCGATGCTCAAGCCAATACCGGATCCATCGGAACTGGTGGTGAAGAACGGATCGAATATCTTCTCTGAAAGTTCATCGGGTACCCCGGGACCTGAGTCGGAAATGCTGATATGAATTTGATTGTCCTCTGCGCAGGTGGCGACCTCAATCTTTTTTTCTTGTGTTGATTTTTTGACGGCGCGCCCGGCATTTTGAATCAGGTTTAAAAAGACCTGTTCGATCAAGGCGGCATCGCCATAGCAACGGGGCAGCCCTTCGGTCAACGTACTGGTTATTTTAATGCCCGCTTTGCGCATCGTGACGGCAGTCAATTGCAGAACATTGTCAAGGCAGACGTTGATGTCGATGGCCACCATGTGGGGTGCGGTGGGTTTGGAAAAATCCAGCACGCGTTTGATCACCGCGTCCACTTTGTGCGATGCCAATTTCAGTTGGCTGACAATTTGTTTTATCAGGTCAATGTCTTTGGGCAGTAATGTGTTCAGTTCACACATCTGTTCCAAAGTGTATAAATAGGACGTGATGCCGGTAAGCGGATTTCGGATTTCGTGGGCCATACCTGAGGCAACGCGACCCAAAGACGCCATTTTGTTTCGAATCAAGAGCAATTGCTCCAACTCTTTACTGTGGGTAATATCCACCAGATTGATCAGAATGGCATCTGCACCTTGATACTTGAAAGCGCTGGCGCGGCAGTTGAGCCATTTGATCGGCATGGCAACTGCATCTTGTCCCTGGGGTAATATACGTATATCGGCTTTGACGCTAGGAGCCTTTTGATCCACCAAACTCTGATAGGCTTGAATGAGCTGGGGTTGATCATCCGGATGGATAAAAGAAAAGTTTTTGGCCACGATTTTATGGGCCAGATCCGGCAAGGTTCGGATCAGTTCCGGATTTTGATAAACGATCTCGCCGTTTTGCACAATGGCAATACCCACCAGAGATTTCTCGACCAGATCTTTAAATTGCTGCTGGCTTTTATCGCGCTCCAAGGTGCGCTGTTGCACCAGAGCTTCCAATGCATCGCGTTGGCGTTTTAAGGTGAGCAGGTTGCGGATTCTGGCCTTGGCAATGATGGGATTGTAGGGTTTGGTGATATAATCCACCGCTCCCAGTTCGAATACTTTTTGTTCAGTTTTTTTGTCTTTTTTAGCGGTTAGAAATATAATCGGAATGTGTTCTGTCTGTTCATTTTCCTGGAGCCTTTGGCAAAACTCCAAGCCATCCATGTCCGGCATGATCAAATCCAACAAGATTAAGTCCGGATCGATGCGGGTGACTTCTTTGAGTGCCTGCCGGCTTTCACAATAGCTGAACACCTCGTAGGGCGTGTCCGATAATATGCTCTTAACCAGTTGAATTTGAAACTTGTCGTCATCGACCACCAAAATCTTGGGTCGCGCTGAACTTTCGTTGTGTTCCAATTGGTTATCGCGCTCATCCATGGCCATTTTTCGATCCTACTGGCTGCTGCGGTAAAATTGAATGTCCGCTTTTTCCAAGGTGGCGAGTCCTTCTCCTATGGCATCGTCGATATGGGACAAAAATTGGGTCAATTTATCATAGGTGTCAACAATTTCTATGATAACGGGCAGGTCTTCGCTCAAGCGCATAATTTTAGATGTGTGAATGCGTGAGTTGGCACCAAACCCCATCATGCCACGCAGAACCGTGGCGCCGGCCAGGCCGTGTTTTTTGGCTTGAAAAACGATCCATTCGTACAAGGGTTTGCCCTTGTAGCGGTTTCTTTCGCCGATGAAAATGCGCAGCAGTTGGCCCTCTTCGGGTATTTTCATGGTTTATCTCCAGATCGTATAGGTTGTCAGACGCCCTAAAAAAACGGCGCCCAAACCGACCACCATGTGGATGCTTACATAGAGAGCGGCCGAAAGAAAGCGACGATCATTGATCAGGCTAACGGCTTCGTTGCTGAAGGTGGAATAGGTGGTGAAAGCGCCCAACAAACCAATCAGTATCAGGGCGCGCATCTCCGGCGACAGGACGGTGCGGATTTCATCCAATCGTGTCAGCATGCCGATCATCAAGCATCCCATTAAATTGACTGTCAAGGTACCGTAAGGGAAATCTGCACTTTGGCTCAATTTTTGAACACCACCACCGACGACATAACGCAAGATGGCACCGCAGAACCCGCCCAGACCAATTATCAGTAGATTGCGCATGGTGTTTCTTTCTAATTTTATAAAGCTTACATGGAACTTTCACCACTCTATGCCAAGCGTTGAACACAAAGCCAAGCGAAGAATCAGCTATGATCTTCTCATTTTCTAACAGTCAGTGCAATAGGTTCGGCCATGCGAATGTGGCCTGTTTGGATCGGGTGGGCCGGATTCCATTGACAAGTACGAAGCCCATCGCCGGCAGTGAACCCTATAGTTGCATAAAAAAGATGGCAAAAAGGTTGCAGAGCCATATGAGCATCGAACAATTGGCATATTTGGAACCCGTTCGAGCAATAAACCAATGGTGGACTAGAGGATCGGGTCAATTTTATGCCATCTTTTTTCCCCTCCGGCTTTTGCAACAACAGGGTGAACAGGGCGGGGGCAGATCATGCCCCCGTTGAAAATATATTGAATTTTAGACCAAGCCTTTTACCGCCTCGATGACGGCATCATAATCCGGCTCTTCGGATGTCTCTTTGACCAGCTGGCAATAGCGTAAAATGCCGTCGCCATCTATCACCAACACAGACCGCGCCAGGAGGCGCAACTCTTTGATCAATAAGCCATAGGCCAAACCAAAGGCGGTTTCACGATGGTCGGAGAGGGTCGTGACGTGTTCCACTCCGGCAGCACCACACCAGCGTTTTTGGGCGAAGGGCAAGTCCGTGCTGATGGTCAGGATGACCACCTTGTCACTCAGATTGCCGGCCTCGTTGTTAAAGCGCCGGGTTTGCATGTCGCATACAGGCGTATCAAGAGAAGGCACTGTCGAGACCACCACCACTTTGCCCCGGTAATCGGACAGCTTGACCGGTTTCAGGTCGTTGTCCAACAAGACAGCATCCGGGGCGGCATGGCCCATTTTAAACTCATCGCCCACCAGGGTAAGGGGATTGCCTTTCGAGGTAATGACGTCCATTCTTTCACTCATGATGGTTTTCCTTTCCCTCTTGATTTATCGTTGAGAATTTCAATCCTATCAAGATAAGAAGCCCGCCGGTCATTGCAAGTCAGGATCATGGGTGTCCCTTAAACAGCCCCCTTGTTGACAACTTTCGAAAAAATAAGATAATTCTGACCTCCTAATGCAAAGGGGACAGCAATGAAGATAGCCCTTGTTCAAATCAATCCACGTATAGGCGATTTTCAGCGCCAATGCAGGCGTATTATCGATTTTTCCGGACGCGCCAAAGCTGCGGGCTGTGAGTTGGTGATTTTTCCTGAATTGGTATTGTGCGGATATCCACCCCGGGATCTTTTGGAACAACCGGCTTTTATCGATGCCGGCCTGAAGGCACTGGCCCATCTTGTTGACACGATCCAGGATATTGGCGTGGTGCTTGGATTTGTGGCCCTCAATCCCGATGATACGGGCAAAAAACTTATCAACTCAGCCGTGTTATTTGAAAATGGCGAGGTATTGGCGCAAGTGGCCAAGCAGTTGTTGCCCACCTATGATGTTTTTGATGAACGGCGCCATTTTGAACCGGGCCGGGCGGCGATGCCGATTGCTTACAAAGGTTATTCCATTGGATTGACCATCTGCGAAGATGTGTGGAACGACAAATCTATTTTTCCCAACCGGATGTACAATGTGGATCCGGTGGAGACATTGATCGAGGCCGGGGCCGATGTAATCGTCAATATTGCGGCTTCGCCTTTTCACCGGGGCAAAATTGATTTTCGTGACCGGATGCTGTCCACCATCGCCCGCAAGCATCAAGTGCCGGTGATTTTTGTCAACCAAGTGGGCGGCAACGACCATGTTCTGTTCGACGGTGCCAGTACGGTATTTGATGCCCAGGGCCAGGTTAAGGCCCGCGGTACGGATTTTGATGAAGATCTGGTAATATTCGACACCCGAAGCGGCGACGGCGACATCCACAGTTTGACGGCAACCCCGGTAGCCTCAGTACTCAAAGCATTGATTATGGGTACCCGGGACTATGTGACCAAATGCGGATTCGATAAAGCGGTGATTGGACTTTCCGGCGGCGTCGACTCAGCCCTTACCGCCTACATTGCACAAAAAGCCTTAGGCAGCGCAAAAGTGGCCACTGTATTTATGCCCTCAAAGTATACGGCTAAACATAATTTTGAGGACACCCAAACCCTGGCCCATAACCTGGGCATCGCTTACACCATTATTCCCATTGATGCCATTTTCCAACAGTTCGTGGATCATTTGGTTCCCAACGCCGATTTCCGTCATCCCGGATTGACCGAGCAGAACCTGCAAGCGCGCATCCGAGGCACTTTGCTGATGGGCATCTCCAACCGCGATGGCAGCCTGGTGCTCACCACCGGCAATAAATCCGAATTGGCCGTTGGGTATTGCACCTTATACGGCGATATGAACGGCGGGTTGGCGGTGATCTCAGACGTGCCCAAAACTCTGGTATACGACATCTGTCGACACATCAATTCGGATCGAGAGATTATTCCCCAGCGGATTATCGACAAACCGCCGTCCGCAGAGCTGGCCCCGGACCAGACCGATCAGGACGATCTGCCCCCCTACGAGGTGATGGATCCCATTCTGGAGGGCTATGTGGAGCAGAATAAAAGCTTGCAGGAGTTGGCCGCGGCAGGGTTTGACGCCCAGGCCGTGGCCGAAATCATTCGCCGGGTGGATCAAAACGAATACAAACGGCACCAAGCGGCCCCAGGGCTGAAAGTGACGGTTAAAGCTTTTGGTGAAGGTCGTCGCTACCCACTGGCAAAGCAGTTCAGACCAATTGGCTAGAACTTTTGCCCAATGGCAACAAGGCCTCAAGACGCGGCGTGCACTGTTTGCCCCCACAGGGCCCGGATCCAGCTCCGGTGATGTGCTGCAGTTCAGCAATGGAATTCCGGCCTGCGGCAATGTGTTTGAGAAAGGATTTTTTGCTGATGCTGTGGCATTTGCAAATGATCTTAAGACCATCAGCAATGTCTTGCTCGTCCATGTCGCTCCCTACCGCTGAAGCTCCGGCGACGCCTTGATCCATGCGCCTGGGTTTTCCCTGTTCATCGATGGTCTCCAAAGTTTCCCATCTTTGATACGCTTTCTCGATATCGGCCTGCACCTGTTCGAGCCGGGAAGTGACGGCCGTAATGTCGCTCTTCTCTTTTTGGTAGAAGCCGGGATCGGATACATCGGCAACCAATTGGTCCTGTTCCTTTTCCAGGGCATCGATCAACCCGGGCAAGCTTTCAAGCTCGCGCTTTTCCATGTAGCCCAGTTTTATGGGTTTTGGAGACGGCCGCTTCGACCGGACGGTTTTGGGTTTTTGCGGTGGCAGGGGGGCATGCGCGCCCTTGCGTTGAGACACCCAATCATCGTAGCCGCCGGCATAAGCAACGATCCGGCCATCGCCCTCGAAAGCCAGGCTGGCAGTGACCACATGGTTTAAAAAGGCGCGGTCATGGCTCACCAACAATAGGGTGCCCGTATAATCCAGGAGCAACTCTTCCAGCAGCTCCAACGTTTCTAAGTCCAGGTCATTGGTGGGTTCGTCAAGTACCAACACATTAGCCGGCTTGGTAAATAACTTGGCCAACAACAGGCGGTTTTTTTCACCTCCCGAAAGGATATGAACCGGTGTACGGCATCGCTCAGGGGGGAAAAGAAAGTCCTGCAGATAACTGATCACATGGCGTTTCTGGTCATTAAAAACAATATAATCATTACCTTCCCCAATGTTCTGGGCAACTGTTTTTTGCGCATCCAATTGGTTGCGCAGCTGATCAAAATAGGCCACTTCAAGTTGGGTGCCGTGTCGTACCCTGCCGCTATGGGGGGCAAGCTCTTTTAAAAGGATTTTCAGCAGGGTGGTTTTTCCCACACCATTTGGACCGATGAGACCCAGTTTATCCCCACGCATGACATTCACGGAAAAATCTTGGATATAGGTGATCCCATCATAGGCGTAGTTGATCCTCAGGGCTTCGATAACAAATTTGCCCGAACGCGCTGTCGTTTGGAGCTGCATTTTGACATCACCTGTTTGGCGTCGTCGTCGCCGGTAGGCCTCACGCAGTTTCAGCAAGTTCCTGACTCTCCCCTGGTTCCGGGTGCGGCGGGCTTTTACACCCTGGCGAATCCAATCCTCTTCCCGTGACAGCTTCTTGTCGAACTGCTTTTGCTGATTGGCCCTGCTCTGGTCAGCCGCTGCTTTGCGCGTCAAATAGGTGGGGTAATCACATGGGTATGCATATAGCCGACCCCGGTCCAGCTCGATAATGCGATTGGCTGTTTTTTGTAAAAAGGCCCGGTCATGGGTGACAAACAGCAACGTGCCAACATGGCGCTGGAGGTGATCCTCCATCCAGATGATGGTATCGATGTCCAAATGGTTGGTGGGTTCATCCAGCAACAACAAGTCAGGCTTGGGCGCCATGGCCCGGCAGAAAAGGGCACGCCGTTTCAGGCCCACGGAAAGATCACTGAACCTGTGATTCGGATCCAAGCCGGCCCGCGACAGAATGCTTTCAACCCGTTGTGTGCGTTTCCAATCCTCTTCTTTCCCGATCCTCATATTATCCAGGCCGCCGGCGACCACATCAAACACCTGCATGCGGTCCTGCTGAACCATATCTTGGGTCAGGGTGCTGATGATGATCCCTTGCTGTCGCCAAATATCGCCGCTGTCGGGCAAAAGGGTCCCCTCGATGAGCTTAAGCAAAGTGGTTTTGCCCACGCCGTTGCGTCCCACTAGACCAATGCGTTCACCTTTTTCAATGCGAAAGGTGAGGGTTTCAATCAAGGGGGTGCCGCCAAGTCCCCAGCTGACTTCTTTAAGTGTGATCAATGCCATAATGTTTTTTCCTATGCGGTTCCTGACATTTTGTCAAAGTACAATGATTTGGTGAACAAAGGGTTGATTAGGGCTGCAATGGCGTTATTTTATCTCGAGACATAGGGTATATTGCTCGGAGGTATCTCTGATATGCCGCTAATTCAATTCTGATAAGGGTTTTTAGTTTTTTTTGCCATCTTTTTTATGCAGCTGTGGGGAAAAGCAGCAGCAGCTACAATACTTGAGAGAAATTCATGAGCCAAGACAAACACGATGTGGGATCGTTGATCCAGGAAGAACAGGATACCCGCGTGGAAGAGCCCCCCATGTACCGGGTGCTGTTGTACAATGACGACTTCACCCCCAAGGCTTTTGTGGTGGAGATTCTGGTTGGCCTGTTCCACAAGAGCGCGGCTGAAGCCACAGAGTTGATGTGGCGCGTGCACCAGGGTAAAAGGGGAGTGGCCGGGGTATACCCCCGTGAGATTGCGGAAACCAAAGTGATCACGGCAAGGACTCTGGCGCGCGAAAATGAATTCCCGCTCAAAATAACTTTTGAACCCGATAACTGAAACTTAAAACTATCCCTTCTTCGCAAAGGGCAGACTATTGTTCAAGGTTCGAATGTTGGCCTGTTCCATCTGGTTGACTTCCTGGATCAAGTGTTGGAACAAGGCTTTCAGGCGAGGGTCATAAAAGCGGTGCAGACTTGTATTGGATACGGCTTTAAAACCACGTTGAATTTTGTGATGGGAACCTGCGCCCGGATCAAAAGTTTGGATATTGTTGTCAATGGCCCACTGGATGGGGGCGTAAAAGCACATGTTAAAATGTAGGTCTTTGATCGGCACGGCTGTGCCCCAGTAGCGTCCGATAAGATGGCGCCTTTTGAACAGAAGCATCGAAAGTGCAATCGGCTCCCGATCATTTGTTCCCTGATAGGCCGCCATAAGCAACAATCTATGGCGGTAATGGCGAAAAATGGCCCTGAAAAAATCGGCGTTGAGAAAGCGGGCCGCCCATGGACCATATTGAGCGTTGGTGTTCAGATAATAGCGGTACATCAATTCAGCAAGATCGGGTTCAAGCTGGTCGCCGGTAAGGGCGTGCAGGTTGAGCCCCATCTTTTGCATGCGGGCCCGTTCGCGGCGAATGTTGCGCCGCTGAGATGACTTGAAAATATCTAAATAATCTTCAAAAGTTTCCCAACCGGGATTGGCCCATAGAAAACTCTGGTGGTCCCATGCCAGGAACCCATGGGCCGGCAAACTGCTTTGCCATTGGGGGTCCACAAAGTTGAACTGGCAGGTCGTCAGCGCCAATGCCTTGCAACGCTCATCGATGGCTGCCAGCAGGGCTTCGGTTACACAATCCGGCGCAAGCTCAGGATCCAGTAAAAAACGGTAGCCCACAGCAGGCGTCGCCGGGCTCATGCCCACCAGTTTGGGATAGTAGGCAATGCCAAAATCTTGGGATAGCTTGGCCCACCAGTGATCAAACACAAATTCGCCTTCACTGTGGGTTTTGATATACAAGGGTGCGGCGGCGATCAGCCGCTGTCGATCCCATAATGTCAGATGGCAGGGGCGCCACCCATATCGCGGTGCAATGCTTCCTGAGGCCTCCAGATGGTGAAGCCATTGCCACTCCATCAAAGGCGTCTGCAAAGGGGCGGCCAGGCGATCCCATTGTTGCTGATCCACTTCTGCCATGGCATTGTGCCATCGCAGGGTCCATATGCTTTCCGGACGCGTTTTCATACCTTGGCTCCCATGGCGGCCCCCCCATCACAGGCTTGACCGGATCAACTAGCAGACGGCCATCGTTCAGACAAACTGAACGCGTAAGTTTGAATTTATCCTTTATTCTAATGCCATCACGGTAATTGTCATCATTCAAAACAATTGCTTTGCCCCTGCCTGGCTTGCAATTGTTGCAAACGGGTAAAGATCCAGGCCCATTGAACCGATACCTATGGTGATACATGAACCATACCCTTGGGGTGGGATGGTATGCGAAATAAATATTTAATTGTGATATCGGGCTGTTTTGTTTTCTGCTGGTGGGTCGGCGTGGCCATGGGGGCCGATGCGGGTCCTTCCGTGGTATTGCATTTCGATACGGGCCAGGCCCATCTGCATGCCGCACAAAAAACCAAATTGCGCCGGCTGTTCCAGACCTATGACGTCAGCGGGGCCGGCCGGGTCTTTGTATTGGGTTTCACTGACAACCAAGGCACCCAAGAAGGCAATTATGAGCTTTCCCGCAGACGGGCTCAGTCAGTTCGGCGCGAGATCATCAGTTCTTTCGGCATCGATGCGACGGTGGTTATGGCCTTGGGCAAAGGGTATGAGAATCCAGTGGCCGACAATGGCCGCCGCAAAGGCCGGGCTCAAAACCGGCGTGCTGAGATCTATTTGGCCAACGCTGCCGTAAGGCGTCCAAAAAGGGTTTATGGACCGGATGATCCCCATTTGCCCGCCATTACCACCTGGGTTGAAGCCGCCGATGCCGAAGTGCGCGCCCACCATTTTGACCAGGCCCTGAAAAAGCTTCATCAAGCATCGGCCATCGGCGGGGATCATTACAGTGATTGGCACACCGTGATGGGTATCGTCGGATTTTACACCGGCGGCCCGGCAGCCAAGACCAAAGCCCATCTGACAACAGCCATTAAACTGGATCCTTATAACTTTAAGGCGCGAGAGTTTTTAAGCCGGGTGGATGCCCGGCACCTGGTATCCCAAAACAAGATCACCCCCCAAATGGGCCACAGCGCTGAAGATGCGATACCGGTGACATCCGTGGTTCAGTCTCACGAGTATTTGAAGCTTTTTAAAGTTGAGCCCATGGCCCGAAGTGAATTGGAGGGACGTCCTATCGAGGTGTGGGATTGCCGGGATGCGAAAGGAAATACGGTAACTTATTATTTCAATCAAAGCCCGGTCTATGCATGGGCTTACCCAAACAAAGTGTCGTCGCCGATGTACCCTTCCGGTCCTGATCCACAACCGTTAGATACAGACAAAGCACCGCCGATCTGGGAATCTCAGATTTTTAAATAAAACCTAATTTTTCTCAGACTTTTTTTTATCCCATCCCCAATTTTCGTAGTACTGCCAGCTGGCGATGGAGTTGAGTTCTTTGAGTTGTTTGTCTTTTTCCAGAAGGCTCTCTCGCACCACATCACCAATGGAGAGCAGGCCTACATACCGCTCCTGCTTTTTGATGACGATGTGCCGGACATAGAGTCCCAAGAACATCTCTTCCAATTTGATCAACGGTGTGTCATGGGCTGCACAATGCAGATTGGTTTTCATGTGCTCCCCGATGATGGCTGTACGGGGATCAAAGTCGCCCAGACCCGTGGACTTTAAAAGATCGCGTTCCGACCAAATGCCGACAATGTCATCGTCCTTCCTTACCAGAATTGCGCCAATATTGGCATCCACCATCGTTCTTATGGCTTGTGCGACGGTGGTCTCGGGTGTCACGGAGATAATGGGCGCACGCGTTTTGTTATTTAAAATATCCTCGGCGGTTTTCATTGTCATCTCCTTTATTTAATTTGACCATGCGGAAAATAAGCATTGCCTGAACAATGTAAAAGGTGTCGTTGCACGCAGGGCAAAAAAACAAAGTGCACATTTTAAACTCAAGCCGGGTCATGTCGCCGGCATGGGGGCGCCCAGTTTTTTGCCTTGCCAGGTGTCCCTATCCGCCATTCGCTGTCGAATTAAAGCCACGGTTTCATTTTTTTTCAAAGCCCATAGGGGAGCGACCAGTTCATGTTTGTGGGGATCACCGGTCAGCCGTTGGATGACCATTTGTTCAGGTAGTCGTTCGAGCACGTCGCACACCAAATCTATATATGCATCACGTTCTAAACAGGTATAGCGCCCTGATCGATAGAGTTGCTCCATGGAGGTCCCTTTGATCACATAAAGCAGATGCAGCTTAATGCCGTCAATGGGCTGACGGGCCAGATAATCGGCGGTGGCCAGCATGTGTTCGCGCGTCTCTCCGGGCAATCCTAATATGCTGTGGGCGCTGATCATGATGCCCCGCCCCGTGGTGGCTGCCACGGCTTTTTCAAAGGTTTCTGCCGTGTGGCCGCGTCGGATTCTTGCCAAGGTGTCATCATGGCACGATTGCATGCCATATTCGATCCAGATCAAATGCTTTTGGGCGTAGGATTGCAGCAAATTCAGCACGTCGGAAGAGACGCAGTCGGGCCGTGTGCCAATGGCCATCCCGATCACATCCGGTACAGCCAAGGCTTCGTCGTACAACCGTTTTAAGGTGGCCAAAGGGGCATATGTATTGGTAAATGACTGAAAATAGGCTATGAATTTCTTGGCTTTAAACCGCTTGATCACGGGCCCTTTGCTGCCTTCTAGTTGTTGGGTAATCGAGTAGCCCTTGGCAAGATTGCCGGTGCCCGATCCTTTGGCATTGCAATAGATGCAGCCCCGGCTACCGATGCTCCCGTCCCGATTGGGACAGGTGAATCCCGCATCAACGGCAATTTTATGCACCCGTCCGCCGAATCGCTTACGAAAATAAGTATTTAGATCATAGAATCGATTATTCATTTATTGGTTCCTGGTGTTGGGCTATCGTGAGCATATATTAGCATTTTAAAACACATGTGCATCGGATAAAAAAGGGTTATAAGTGAATGTACCCCATTGCTGCAAAAGCCGGAGGACTCCGACCGGACCACGGCGGCAAGAGAAAAGCCGTAATGGTTTACTGCGAACTGTTGCCAACGTCCCGCCAAAAGCGGTAGAGTCCAGCGGATTTTGCAACTGCGGGCAGTATTGCTGTCTGTGTATAGGGTTCTTGACCTTTGCAAAGGACGCTTATAATAGGAAAAAGCAGTGATTAAGTAAAGGTATCGGCGATAATACTTAAAAATGACAGCCTATCTAAAAACATACGACATCATTGTGGTGGGCGGCGGCCATGCGGGTTGTGAAGCTGCTCTGGCTGCATCCCGCATGGGTTGCCGTGTCCTGTTGATGGCAATCGATTTAGATAAAATTGCCGCCATGCCCTGCAGCCCTTCCATTGGCGGCATGGCCAAAGGACAACTGGTGCGCGAGATCGATGCACTGGGTGGTGAAATGGCCAAGATCACCGACCTGACGGCCATCCAATACAAAATGCTCAACACCAAAAAAGGGCCGGCCGTTCAATCTTCACGGACCCAAAATGACAAACAGCGTTATCATATGGCCATGAAAAAGGTGATCGAGCGCCAACCCAATTTGGATGTCAAACAAGCCTTGGTGGAAAAACTGGTTGTTGAAAATCACCATATCGTGGGGCTGGAGGATAATACGGGCTATGGTTACCTTGCCAACGCCATCATTCTGGCGACCGGTACCTTTCTCAGCGGGTTGGTGCACATTGGCTTTAATTCCATCAAGTCCGGGCGTGCCGGTGAGTTTGCCGCTTATGGTTTGGCCGACAGTTTGCGCCGCATGGGTTTTCAACTCGGCCGCATGAAAACCGGAACGCCACCGCGGCTGGCGCGTGGCAGCATTGATTTTTCTAAATTTGAGACCCAACAGTTGGACGGCAATCCAAGACCCTTCTCATTTTCAAACCATAGCTTCCCATTGCCTCAAATGACCAGTTACATCGGCCACACCAATGGGAACGTGCATCAAATTGTGCGCGAACATTTGCATCTTTCAGCGCTTCACAGTGGGATCATCAAGGGCGTACCCGCACGCTACTGCCCTTCTTTTGAAGATAAAATTGTTCGTTTCCCCGACAAGGACCGCCACCAGGTGATTCTGGAGCCCGAAGGGCTGGATACCGAAGAGATCTATGCCAGCGGCCTGGGTAACAGCCTGCCGCTGGAGGTCCAGATCAAGGTCGTGCATTCGGTCAAAGGGTTGGAAACCGCTGAAATTATGCGTCCGGCTTATGCTATAGAGTATGACTTTGTGGATCCCATCCAGCTTAAATCCACATTGGAGACCAAGGCTGTGGCCGGGCTCTATCTGGCCGGCCAGATCAATGGCACTTCCGGCTATGAAGAAGCCGCAGCCCAAGGATTATGGGCGGGTGTCAATGCGGCCTGTCGGATTCAAAAACGACCCCCCTTTGTTCTCGATCGGTCTCAGGCTTACATGGCTGTTATGATAGATGATCTGGTAACCCGGGGGACCCAGGAACCTTATCGTATGTTTACCTCGCGGGCCGAATATCGCTTGATGCTTCGGGAAGATAACGCTGACTTGCGCTTGATGCAGATCGGTTGCGAATTGGGACTCGTATCGGCTGATACGGCAAAAGATGCAGCGGAGCGTAAAGTACAAATTGCCAAGGAAATTGAACGGGTGCGACGCACGGTAATTAAACCCCAGCTTGAAGTGAATGACTATTTGAGCACAAAAGGCAGCAGCCCACTATCTAACGGCATCCATTTGGAGAGACTGCTCAAGCGGTCTGAATTGGGTTATGATGCAGTGAATCAATTGGCGCCATCAACGCAACCCGTGGATCCGAAGGTGGCCCAGCAGGTGGAGATTGAGATCAAATATGAAGGGTATATCCAGCGCCAACTCGCCGAAATTGAACGTTTTAAACATTTAGAGCAGATCAAGCTGGCTGAAGATATGGACTTCGGCGCCGTTCACGGGCTATCCAACGAGCTTAAGGAAAAATTGGCGGCCATAAGGCCTTCATCGCTAGGTCAGGCTTCGCGTATCCCCGGTATAACCCCGGCTGCCATTTCCGTGCTCATGGTAGCCTTGCGTGCATTCAAAGAGAGGAACCCCGGTGGGAAACGGCCTTAAAATCGTCGATTTGGGCTTTCGCACGTGCCAAGGTATCTGTTTAGATGTGACGCCGGGCCAGTGTGTGGGGTTAACCGGTCCATCGGGTGCCGGCAAGACCCTTTTTCTGAGAGCCCTTGCTGACCTGGATCCCAACCAGGGTAAAGTGTGGCTCGATGGGGTTGACCGCGATAAGGTGCCTGCGCCACTTTGGCGGCACCAGGTGGGACTGTTGCCCGCTGAAAGCGCTTGGTGGCATGACACAGTGGGGCCCCATTTTAAAGATGTGCCCTCTCAAGATCTCGATGCCTTTGGATTCGGGAACACGGTCCTGAATTGGCAAATCAATCGTCTTTCCAGCGGTGAACGCCAAAGACTCGCCCTATTGCGCCTATTGTCGCATGGTCCCCGCGTCCTGCTGCTGGATGAGCCTACGGCCAATTTGGACGCCGTCAATATTGCGCGGGCAGAGGCTGCCATTGCTCGATACCAAAAGATGCGGCAACCCATGACAATTTGGGTCGGTCACGATTTGAACCAACTCAGCCGAAACTGCGATCGCGTATACGCCCTCGATAACCAGCAATTGCGCCTCGTGTCAGCGTCGCCGTCACAGGCATCGGAGCTGTAATGCCGGTAGCTGAATTAACGCCCGGCGATTTGCTGCTGGCAGCTTTGCTGATCGCCACACTGGTGGTTTGTTCGTGGCGGATGCGATGGGGATTATCCGGATTGCTGATCGTTGCAGCTGTACGGACCACCACGCAGCTGTTGTTTATCGGCCTGATTCTAAAAGCCTTGTTTGAAAACATCCATTTGGGATGGATGGTGTTGATTGCCATGGTAATGCTGGTGGCGGCCGGCCGAGAGGTCATGGGGCGTCAAAAGCGCAAGTTTATGGGTTGGTGGGGATTTGGCATGGGCACTTTGTCGATGTTCATCTCTTCATTTGGTGTGACGGTTTTCGCATTGAAGGCCATCATTTCGATGGATCCATGGTATACGCCTCAGTATGCCATACCGTTGCTGGGGATGCTTTTAGGCAACACCATGAATGGGATTGCCATCAGCTTAGAGCGGTTGACCACCAGTGCGTGGGATCAACGCTCCATCATCGAAGGGCACTTGATTTTAGGGGCCAATTGGTCTCAAGCTATCGGTGCCATCCGCAAAGAGAGCATTCGCAGCGGCTTAATTCCCATCATCAATTCCATGATGGCGGCCGGCTTGGTCAGCCTTCCCGGCATGATGACCGGTCAGATTTTAGGGGGCAGCCCACCCATGGTGGCGGTGAAATATCAAATCCTGATCATGTTTTTGATCGCAGGCGGTACAGGATTGGGAACAATGTTTGCCGTATGGATGGGTTCCCGCAGGCTGTTTGACCATCGACAGCGACTTAGGCTGGACCGGCTCAGGTAGTCGGTTGGTGTTAAGTGTTTGGTGTTTCGTTTTTCGTGTACCGTATTTGGTGTTTCGTGTTTTGGGGGTGAAGCCTATTATCCGATAATGAATGCCTTTCCCAAACACCAAATACCAAACCCCATTTCAATCCTTGACATGCAAAGGTCGGCTTACTATCTTTTTGTCGAAAATATAGCCGCTTACAGTGGATCAGCTTTATTTTACCCCTTACAATTTTAACAACAGGACAGTTTTATTATGGCGGGAAATGATTACTACGAAACCCTAGGTGTGAGTAAAAATGCCAGTGCAAACGATATAAAAAAAGCCTACCGGAAACTGGCTATGAAATATCATCCCGATCATACAAAGGGCAACAAGTCCGATGAAGAGAAGTTTAAAAAAATAAGCGAAGCTTATGCGGTGCTGAGCGATCCTAAAAAGCGAAAAGAATATGACACATACGGTTCAACCGATTTTCACCAACGGTTCAGCCAGGAAGATATCTTTCGCAATTTTGATTTTAACGATATTTTTAAAGAGTTTGGATTTACTGGTGGAGGCCGACGCACGGGTGATGGCGGCTTTCGTTTCTCTTTTGGCGGCGGTGGTTCTCCCTTCGGTGGTCAGCAGGCACAACAACGGGTGGCCAAGGGGTCGGATTTGGTTTATGAACTGCCCGTCAGCTTGTTAGATGTGGCCAAGGGGGCTGAAAAACAGATCGCTTTTCAACACAAAGGCCGATCGGAAAACATTTCGGTCAAGATTCCAAAAGGCATGATCGATGGGAAAAAACTGCGTTTAACCGGCAAGGGAGAAGCCAGCGCATATGGCGGCCTTTCTGGAGATTTATATATTAAAATCAAGGTGATAGAAGATCCTCAATTCCAGCGGGACGGATATGACCTCACTGTCCCCAGAAGCCTAAAACTGAGTCAAGTGCTGCTGGGGGCGCAGATTGGAGTACCCACAATTGACGGAAGAGAATTAAGTTTAAAAATACCACCCGGCACCCGTCACAAAAGCAAGTTACGACTGGCAGGACACGGTCTACCCCACATGAAAGGCAGTGGCCGTGGCGATCTATATGTCCTTGTCCTAGTCGACCTTCCAAAAAAACTCACCGCTGAACAGAAAAAACTAGTGACCAAATTGGCCGATACAGGCTTGTAAGGAATTAAATTTATTGACAAGAGCGCCATCTTGCGGTAGCTATCCTGTATCATGGGAAGTAATTAAATCGTTGCACCATGAAGTAACAGGGCCTCATAAAGACGGCCAAGGAGGTTGCATGGTGGTGATTACATCCAGCTTATTTGCCACTGGGTGTTACATCTGCCTCACGAACGATGCCTGAACTTATCCCTGTTATTGACAAAGATACGATAGCACGTTGCGTTGCTAATGCTGCCAAACAGATTTCTGCCGATTATCAAAGCACCGAACTTTTAATGGTCGGTGTTCTCAAAGGCGCATTTATATTTATGGCTGATCTGGTCAGACAACTCACGCTGAAGACGGTTGCCATTGATTTTGTGCGTTTATCAAGTTACGGCAATGGCACGTCAACTTCTGCCAGCATGTGTTTGCTTATGGATACCGAGGCGGATGTTACGGACAAAGATGTGTTGATCGTCGAGGATATTCTCGATACGGGAAACAGCCTGGCTTTTTTATCTGAACATTTTAAGGCCAAAGGCGCACGAACCATCAAGATTTGTGTCCTTATTGATAAACGGGAACGTCGGCAAATGGAATTAAAGCCGGATTATGTGTGCCATACAGTTGAACAAGGCTTTCTGGTAGGCTACGGCTTGGATTGCGCTGAAGCATATCGGAATTTGCCTGAGATTTATAAATTGAACCTTTAATAGTCACTTGTAACGAATAAAGGTGTGCCATGTATATTACCTGCCAGCAGTGTAGCACAATCTTTCGTTTGGACGAAAGCCTATTAAAACCAACTGGATCTAAAGTCCGGTGTTGCCAATGCAAGAACGTGTTTGTTGAATATCCACCATCGGTTGAAGCAGATGAATCGGCTTTGACGGGTGCTGCTGCGTTTCAAAATAGTTCCGATCAACCTTCCAAAGCGGCTGTTGATCAAGAACTGGAAGGTATCGACCTTGATGAATTGGACGCCATCCTTGAACAAAGTGATTTAACGGCATCGGATCCGGAGGATGATATTGCCCTGCAAACACCCGAGCCAGGCGATGACGTATTGGCCGACTTCAATGAGGCTGACCTTGATATGGATTTCAGCTTGGAAGTTGAACCGGATATTGAACCCCCCGTCGGCGCATCGGATGCGACATCGGAAGAGGGGATCGATGATCTGGATCTGGATATGGATTTTGATTTAGATGCAACTGATGACGGCGATGATGCCGTTGCAGTCGCACCGGAAATTGCGCTTGAGGATTCAGGGACTTCATCAGAAGAACTTGAGCTGGACTTGGAGGATATAGGAGATACAGACTTTACATTGGAAACAGATGCAGCAGAGCAACCCGAAGCTGTTGGCAGTACAGCGCCGGCATCAGAAGAGCCGGATTTGACCGATCTCGACCTTGACTTTGAAGACGCATCAATTGAGGCGGAACCCGCAGCGCAAGATCAGGAATTAAGTTTAGAAGAAGATGACGGATTGTCGCTTGACATGGACGAGGGGGATGAATTGTCAGCCGAAACAGCTGAGGAAACCGATGATTTTGACCTTAAGGAATTGGATGACATGCTGGGCGCCACCGATGATTTAGGAAAAGTTTCTTCCGGCAAAGCGCGCGAACTGATCGATGAGGATAGTGAGCTTTCACTTGATGAGGCGCCTGCACAAAGACCGGAGGCAGCCCAGGAACCCACTCTGGACGTTGAAACTCCGGAAGATGAGGAAGATCTCGATTTATCGGAATTGGATGCGATGCTGGATGTGGATGAAGGCCAGCCTGAACTTGATGAGGGTGAGTTAGAACTTGAGCCGGTATCCGATGATGACATGGACTTGGAATTAGAAGATCTGGACTTTGAACTGGATGCTGAATTCGAAGATAAACCCGTTGCCCAATCTTCAGAAGTTAAAAATGATGCGACTTCAGTGCAAAACAAAGAGGATACGGCTGCAGCACAAGACGAAGAAATAGACTTAACCGATATTGAGCAGATGCTGGAGGACGATGACGAGGTCCTGGATACCCAACAACTTGAAGCTGATTTTCTTGGATTGGATGGTGAAGGTGGTGAAAAATGGGCCAAGGGAGAAGCACCTGAGCTGGATATCGATAACACCGATGAAATAGATTTAGGCGAAATTGAGGCTGCCATTGATATGGCTGATAAGGAAGATGCCACAGGTGGCATCGAAATGAAGGAGTTGACGGACGAGGAGTTATCGCTTGACGATTCGTCTTCACCAGACGATGGTCTTGAGATCGAACTAGAAGAAGATCTCGAGCTTGAGCTTGAACTGGAAAATGGGGAATCCGAACCTGATGCTGAAGCCGTGCAAATGCTAGAAGAAGATGACGAATTTGACCTATCGGATCTTGATATGGATATGGACCAGGATCAAGACACCAAAGAAAACACCGAAGTTATCGATGCCGGTGATATTGAATTAGAATTCCAAATTGAAGAGGATGAGCCCGGCGCACCCAATGAAATGGACCAAGGTGCAGACACTGTTGCACTGGAGGCCGAAGAGGAGTTTACGGTAGAAAAGACTGTGCCGGCATCAAGTTTGGAGACAGGGTCGGATAGCGCTGCCAGGCCGGCAAAAGCTAAAAAATCTACCAGCAAAGGGCTCCTTTTCTTCTTTATATTGATTCTTTTGGGCGGGGCGGGCTATGTCTATTATGCAGTGACCTACCAGGGGTTGGAGATCCCTTATGTTAGCCAGTATCTCAAGCCTCAAGCCAAAGACCCTGCTGGCATCCTGAAGCTTACGACAACAGATATTAACAGCAAGTTCATTGAAACGGAAAACAGTGACCGGCTCTTTGTAATCGAAGGCAAGGTGCACAATGGTTATTCAGCGTCCCGCAAGATGATTCGTTTGCAAGGAAAATTGTTCACCAAAGGCAAAGTGCTGGCAAAAAGTGAATTTGCTTACGCCGGGGTTGATGTTTCAGATACAGAGTTGGCCCACCTGCCGGTGACCGACATTAAGAAACGCCTGAATTCAGGGATAGCCCAAGGCGGTTCAACCAATGTGATGCCGGGCAGTACAGCGAAGTTTATCATCGTATTTTCCGAACTTCCGGATGATTTGGATGAATTCGCCATTGAAGTGATTAGCTCCATGCCAGCCAAGTGATTTGTGTTTCGGCTTGACTTAGAAAATCAGAGCTGTTAGTAGAGCCGATTGTTTCGCAGGGCGCACACCAAAAAACGCATCGGAAACAAAACTTGGCGATGTAGCTCAGCTGGTTAGAGCATGCGGCTCATATCCGCAGTGTCCGGGGTTCAAGTCCCTGCATCGCCACCAAAACACCATCCAGCTTAGTCCGACTAAGTCAAAAAGGCCCTTAAAAGCAGGGCCTTTTTCAATTTGTGCATCCAGCAGCGTCCACCAAAATCCATAGACATCCGGGGGTAACGGGGGTGTTTTTTAGCTATATTACCCCAAGCCAGAATTTGTTTACCCCCAATCATGGAGGTGTGACCATGGCCCTGTCAGATACGAAAATCAGCAACGCAAAGCCAAAAAACAAGCAATACAAACTATTCGATAGAGATGGCCTGTTCCTGATCGTCGCCCTGGCCGGCGGCAAATGGTGGCGTTTCAAATACCGTTTTGGGGGTAAGGAGAAACTGCTCTCTCTTGGCACTTACCCCGAAGTGGGTTTGGCCAGGGCCAGAACCAAACGCGACAGGGCACGCGAACAGGTGGCCAATGGTATTGACCCCGGCCAAGTAAGAAAAGCCCTCAAAGCCGCCAAAATGCATGATGAGAACACATTTGAAGTCGTGGCCAGGGAATGGCACGCTAAATCCATGCCTACCTGGACGCCGGGGCATGCAAAAGCGATTCTCAGACGCCTTGAACTGAATGTGTTCCCATGGATGGGAAAAAGGCCGATAATCGACATCAAGGCCCCTGAGCTGCTAATGGTGCTTCGTCGGATCGAGTCGCGAGGCGCTCTGGAAAGCGCCCACCGAGTCAGGATTATCTGCGGACAGGTATTCAGGTATGCAGTCGCTACCGGTCGCGCTGAACGCGACCCATCGGCTGACCTCAAGGGAGCATTGCCCCCGGCACAATCAAAACACCTGGCAGCGATCACCGATCCGAAAAAGGTCGGAGGCTTGTTGAGATCAATAGACGGCTATGAAGGCTCTTTTGTGACCAAGTGCGCCCTGAAACTCGCCCCTTTGCTCTTTGTCCGCCCTGGTGAGCTTCGCCATATGGAATGGGCGGAAATCGATCTTGAAACAGCAGAATGGAACATCCCCGGTGAAAAAATGAAAACCGGTCACCCCCATCTCGTACCCTTGGCCCGGCAAGCTGTTGAAATCCTGCAGGAGATACAGCCATTGACCGGTACCGGTCGTTATGTATTCCCAAGCCCAAGGACCCCAAAGCGTCCAATGAGCAACAATGCCGTATTATCCGCACTTCGGCGCATGGGATTCCAAAAGGACGAAATGAGCGGCCATGGTTTCAGGGCAATGGCAAGGACTATCCTTGATGAAGTTCTGCAAGTACGCCCTGATTACATCGAACATCAGCTCGCACATGCTGTGAAAGACCCCCTTGGCCGGGCTTACAACAGAACCAAACACCTGAATGAGAGACGAGAGATGATGCAGCTTTGGGCAGATTATTTAGACGGCTTAAAGGCTGGTGCCAAAGTGTTGCCGCTCAAGCGAAAAGCATAAAATCATAGACGTCCCCATTTTTTCATTTGTTTTTCACCCTGTTTTTTCCATATGCCGGGCATTGGCTTTTCTTTGTCCTGGTTCTTTTTTCGGCCCATATCAGCAGCGTGTTTCTTACGGCCATGAGGCTTTTTTAAACACCACGCAACTATTTTTCAAAAAAAACCCCGGTGGTATGTTTACCCCCTTGTTCTTATCATTCATGCCGGTATTATTCTTCCATTGCTTTTTTTATGGCTCTCTCCCTTGAAATTATACAAGATTCCGACCACATCCATGGCGCCGCTGCTCACCAGCAATGATTATTTGTTTGTAGACAAACGGTATTATCAAAAACATGCGCTGACCCGGGGAGATGTGGTGGTGTTTCAATCCACGGTTAACCCGAACTTGACTTTTATCAAGCGTGAGGCTGGGCTGCCAGGCGAGATCATAAAAATAAGAAACAACAGGATCTTAATTAACAACAGTCCGGTCCAGGAACCCTATCTTGATCATTCAAAGGACAGCAGTTTTTCCTTTTTTTCAAAAGGAAATTTCGGCCCGGTTCATATACCAAAAGATCGTTTTTTCGTGCTGGGGGACAACAGGACCAATAGTTATGACAACAGGAATTACGGTACGGTAAAACTTGCCGCCATTAAAGGTAGAGCGCTTTATATTGTGTGGGCAACCGACCTCAGAAGAATTGGAAATAAAATCAGTCCCTGACACCGCAAACCAGCCAGGCAAAATCAGGGCAGCGGCGGCAGCGGCGCTAATTTTACCGATATTTCATGTTCCCCGTTTCCGGATCTGACATCCCATCGTCTGTTGATATCTTCAACAGATTGAATCATATATTGAATTTTTTCTTCAGCATCTTTTCCAAGGTCGTCGATATTAGCGGAAAAAAGGAGTTCTCCATTGAATTTTTCATTCCGCCTCTCATCCGACAGGTTATGAGACCCGCGGGCAGAGATGACTTCCTGCAGTTTTATTTCTCCATACCGGAGGACATCATCCAGGGTTTCTCCGGTGACAAGGACATGGTAATATTCTTCTCCTGTTTCATTTTCAAGACGGATTACCGTACTGTTCACCGGCCATTTTTCGATGACGACGGAACCATCACCATTGTCCGATTTTTCAAGGATAAGAAGCCCGGAGCACGCACTTCCCAAAGTCATATCAGCCAGCTCCAGGGGAAAATAATATCTGCCGTCCCGGTAAATCATCTGTGCATACTGGGAAGGCATATAGGGTATGGGAATCTTTAATTCCTGCAGCAACTGCTTTCCGTCAGCGGTGAAGACCCTGATTTTTGATTCCCTTGGATTTATGAACAACAGGTTATTGCCGTCAAAACACACCCCCTCGGTCATGGTATCTTTTTCAAAACCCGACGGCTCGTCGACAAGGATCTCTCCGGAACCGGCGTCAAGCACGACCATCTGACCCTGGGCAGCGAGACAGACCCTGTCGTCCACCAGCACACAAGCAGAAATATCATTTTCCAGAACTCTGCTCCAGAGAATATCACCGGAGTTTTTTGCCAGTGACAGGATTTCACCATTGCACCGGTTGTCATCTGAGCCGATATTAACAATAACCGAATCTTTATAAGGCATCGGCATAGCCAACGGGGATGCTGAATAATTGACTTTTCCTTTATCCCGTTCCCATATTTTATTTAATTGATAATCAAAACATTCAATTTTTTTATATATGTCATTTGTGTAAATAAACCCGTCACAAACTGAGAAATTATATATGGGTGCATTTTCAATGGTATATGTTTCAGAATTTTCCAAATTTTTAACGCTGAAGGCTCCGTTTTCACTACGATAATTTAGCACAACGGCAAGGTTATCCACGATTTCAGAATCACTGATTGGAAAATCATCCATCACTCCCAGAATTTGTTCCCTGTCATCAAAACCCCTTAATTCATCATGAAATTTTTCTTCTCCGGACCCAGTTTTTTCCATGAGACAAATCCAGAATCCCTGCTCACAAAAAGTACCGGAAAATAATTTATTGTTCTCAAAAAACTTGTGAACACCCCTCTTGTCAATCGTCCAGATCCTGTTCCCTTCCTGGAAGAACATTGTGTTTTTAAATTTTTGAACACGATAAACCGGCTTTGGAAATTCCGATATTCTGCCTTTCAACATACCTCTCCTTTTCATAAAGCTTTCGGTAGAATCTCGACAAAACTTTGCAGTCCGGTGTTCAATTCGGTCCTGAAACGACTCCACATAGCTCGCCCGGCAGGTGAATCAAAATTTACTTCTAAAGCTCTACCAAACCGGTCCTTATTTTTATCAAACGCCTCCATGATGTATCCTCTGATCTTGGCGGCATCTGTATTCCTTATTCCTTGAATCAAACGCCCATCGGATGGATTTGTAATCTTTATTTTTATTCATATACAAAATATCTTTGAATACTTGATCCTGCTGTAACTCACCTTGAATCAATTTGCCGGACATACTGTAGTTCAGGTATTGCCTGATATGATCCGGTGACCAGGCTTTTGCATCAGAGATAATATCTTTGCCGCCGATTTCAATGATGACATCGTCAATCCGCTTGAATTCAAGATCACCGATCTTAAACACACTGTCAAGTCCAATCCCTTTTATAATCCCCTTGGGCTCCATTTTTTTAACGTATTGTAAAATCAAATTCAAATGGTGTATCGCCCCCTGGGATTTGTAAAATGTCGTGCCCAGATCCGTACATACTTGGCTAATCTCGGGGGTAACTGGGAGAGCTCCTTGTTGTGCTACCCCAAGCCATATTTAGTTTCCCGGATTGGAATGTGGGAAAACAGAGATTTGAACTTTAGTAAATAGTATGCGAAATGGTATTTGGGTATCATTAAGGGGATATACTGTATAAAAAATTATAATCATGAAATTCTGCAGAAAATCAGATCTTTCAAAAATTATTATAATTTCATAAAGTTATAATAAAATTGATCCGGTATGATTCTTGATATGCCATTACCTGAATTCGACATCATTCCACAACCCCTACGGAGATATTTATGCTGCCGGTAATGCCCGCTGCTTGCAGAATTCTTTTTATCGGCCTGGTGGTTTCGGCCGTTTGCTTTGCCGCAACGGAACCATGTTATTGCGCCGGGGATTTTGATGTCGCCATCGCTGCATCGCGCACCGACGGGATGGCCCCGCTTTCGGTGTTTTTC
Source organism: Desulfobacteraceae bacterium (assembly GCA_050305555.1). GTDB lineage: Bacteria > Desulfobacterota > Desulfobacteria > Desulfobacterales > Desulfosarcinaceae > JARRKU01. The sequence continues at coordinate 35,657 of JBNLFN010000044.1, forward strand.
GATGCGACGGGAACGCCTGATTTGACGGATGGGACGTATGTGGACGCAACTTTTGTCTGGAATTTCGATGCGGACAACATCGATCCGGCCGCCAAATATCGCAAAGCCAGCGGTTTTGTTGCGGCCCATGTATTTGAGAATCCCGGAACCTACCGTGTACAGGTGAATGTATACGATACGCTCGGTCGGCAGGCCTGGGAGCAGGTGAGCATCACGGTCCGGCCGTTTTCAGGAACCACTTATTATGTGGCCGAGGACGGATCGAACGACAATGATGGTTTGTCCATGGATGCGCCGGTAAGGACGGTAGAATATGCCCTGCGCACCCTGGCCCAGCCCAACACCCGGATTCTGTTCAAAAAAGGTGACACGTTTTATACTGAATACGTCAGTGCTTACGAGAGACCGGGGCCGGTGATCGTGGCAGCTTATGAAGATCCTGCTGATCCTTCGGATCAGGCGCCGATTATTTACAATACTGATGAAGACAGCGCCTGGGCGACCCTCACCCCCGGAGATGACTGGCGGATAATGGATTTAAGGATCAGATCCGGCGGCTGTACTGCCGGCGAAGATGGAAGCCCGCGGTATCCCGGTGGCGTGGCCTTCGGGGGCAACACGAATAACAGCTTGATGTACCGGTTGGAACAAGACCAGATTTCCGGGGGATGGATGGCACCGTATGGCACTTATAACACCGTGGCGGAATGCAACATCCATGATGTTTCCGGCACGGGTTACAGTTCCGGTGGTGAAGGGGGTGCCCTGATCGGCAATTGGGTGCATGACAAATGCACTCAGGATCCTGAGCATACCTTTCGCCTTCAGGGCGGCACACGGTATTTTATCGCATTTAACAATCTGGAGGGCAATATTGTCAATTATGACAGTCTGACCATACGGGGAAACAGCGATAAGGTGGTCATTTACAAAAACACGCTGGACCAGGTTACCGGCATCTGGCCGCAGGTCCGCAACAGTTACGAGGAGTATCAGCACCATTGCATTGTGGATGCGAACCTGTTTATGGGGCGAAATTACAGTGATTCCAACTCAAGGTCGACGGCCATCGGCCTGCACTCCAAGGACATCGTGATTCGAAACAACATCATCTTCAACTACAGGCTCGGCGTTAGCATTGAAAATGATACGGTGGTGGGTCCGTCCCAGCGCATCAAGGTCTACCACAACACATTCATCAACATGACCGCGGATAGCTCGTTCTATTTTGTCAGCATCGACCCGGCCTGTTCCGACATCGTCGTGAAGAACAACGCGATTCTGGACAATGCCGGAAGTACAGCCATGTATACACGCATTTTGCGTGACCGCAGCGGCGGAAATACTTTCCTGGGCACATCCAACCATAACATTTTTTACGGGGCCGATTGGAATGCCGGCATGGTGCTGTTTAATACTTATGATCTGGACGCTTGGCAGGCGGCATCCGGACATGACCTTGACAGCCGGCTGCTAAATCCGGCCCTGGCGGGTCTGGATCCGGATAGTGCCAACTTTGCCCTTCCCTTGGAAGGCAGCCCGCTGATCAACGCCGGAGACTTTTCTGGGGCCGCACTGGACTATCATGGAAATGTCAGGGATCTGTCGCAGGATGTGGGAGCGGTAGAGTTTATCAGTTCGACGGTGGACGCTGAATCGCCAACGGCTCCGTCGAACCTTGAGGCGGCTGCCATCTCTTCTATCCGGGTGGATCTGACCTGGTTCGTGGCAACGGACAATACAGGTGTGGCTGGGTATCGGATCTACCGCGACGACGAGCCGATCGGCGCAACGGCAGGCACCGTTTTCAGTGATAGCGGATGCCGATCCGCCACATCATATGTCTATACCGTCAAGGCTTTTGATGCGGCCGGCAATCTGAGCCCGCCTTCAAATCAGGCCTCGGCAACCACCTCAGGCAGTGGAGAAGTCGGCGGCGCGAGGGGTGGCTCGGGTGGCGGCTGTTTCCTATCGACACGACGTTAATGTCCTGGTTCTACTGCCTGTAAATTAAAATAAAAAACGGTGCAGGCAACTAATTGTTTATCTTATGAAAACGAATGCCAACGATGTTGATTTTCACCGGTCGGACCACAAGAGGGTTAAGTTTATGGCTTCTGGTGACGATGATACTTGATATGTCCCAGAGGTCTCAATGCACCTGCATCAAAAGTATCAACGTATCCGCAATTGCTTTATGCCCCTTAGCCTGGTCATCGGGCTGTTGGTATGGATTGTATTGTTGCTTAGCCCTATTGGTCCAGTGGTTGCTGCATTCACTATTTTCTGTTTAATTGTCATTCTGTTCATCCTGGGTTGTATTCGCGTGAAAGAGGACGACTTTAGAAAATAATGACAGGAAAATGTGCTAAAGTAGCATATCGCTTTGCACTGATCAGTTTTCCACCCTTTTCAATATTCGCTTAACATTAACCCCATTGTTGCAAAAGCATATCCCGGCGCTTTTGCCGATAAAAGAGGTGTTGGTTTGATTTGTGCCTCTTAAATTGACGAAACCCATGTAAATAAGGTATGTTGTAAAACTGAATGGCGTTGGCAGGTAATTTGAGCAGGCGCTGCTATAGCATCGGCACGTTTAATGGACCATCGTACAACGCGTCATCGATTCAAACGCAAATGACCGTGCCCAATCCGACAGCCCGCCCTATACCTGATTAACCAGGATTATGCAGTGGCACAAAGGCCAGCAGAAGGTCGTCTGTCAAAGTAAAGCGTAAATCGCATTACCTCTGTTCAAACGACCATATCATGCAGAGATTAGGTTGAATGAAAAATCGGATCCTCATTTCCATTTTATTGCCTGCGGTTGCAGTTGCGGTGATTATTGCGATATGGGCTGCGACCAGCCTGGTCCCGCCCCTATTGAGGTATATCCAAAAGCGCACGGATGCCAGCCTTGAACTGGTGACTGAGCTAGGTCTTGCAAGATGCGAGAACAGTTTTAATTATCTTCTCGATTTGCGTCTTGAAGAAGATGAGGGCATGATAAAATCTTCAAAACGTGAAACATTGTCGGCTATCAGAAGCCTCAGTGCGCAATTCGATAAAATCAATTTAGTGGTTCTCGATGTCAATGGGCAAGTTCTCGGCAACCAACAGAGCCCAGCAAAATCACCCGCCATGATGATGAACCAGCTTGATATCAGCGGGTCTATCGTCAAACAAAATATTTTTAACCAACCGGCGCGGATTGTGGCTTATTATTTCCCGTTTTGGCGCTGGTATATGGTGGGCTATATATTTGAAAAGGACTATTCGGCCCCGCTGGAAATGGCCCGCCGGGTCATCTTTATCGGTATTTTTTCAATTCTGTTGGCCATTATGACCACGGCCGGGATGGCCTTTTACTTTCGCGTCAACCAACCGCTTAAACGCATCATCTTGGCGGCCGGCAAGGTGGCGCGCGGTGAGTTTCAAAGAGTTGATATAGTGGGTAATGATGAGATCGGTCAAGTCACTTCAGCTTTTAATTCCATGGTGACCAGCCTGGAGGCCGGCTATCAAAGAATAGATGAAATTCTATCCGCCTTACGAGAATCTGAAGAGCTATACCGTGTGGTCACCGAAAACGGCATGTCCCAAATTTTGCTGGTGCACCAGGATGAGATCGTTTTTGCCAACCAGCGGGCTTTAAATGACTCAGGATATGCCATGCCTGAGCTCATGGGAGAAGCCGCCATCAATTTTATTTATCCTGATGATCAAAAAGTTGTTCGGAAATTAATTCGTGAGCGCCTGACCAAACGACCGTTCTCCGGCACCAAGGAGGTTCGTTATATTACCAAGTCCGGGACTGTCCGCTGGACGGAGTTGACCATTGTGCCCGTTGCCTATCAAGGAGAAAATGTCCTTTTAATCCATGGTGGCGATGTCACACATCGCAAAGCGGCCTTTGAAGAGCAGCAGCGCCTGGAAACCAAGTTGCGACAAGCTCAAAAGATGGAAGCCATCGGCACCTTGGCGGGTGGTATCGCCCATGATTTTAACAATTTGCTGATGGGGATCCAGGGAAATATCTCGATGATCCACTTGGATGTGCCCAAAAATGACGCCAATTATGAACGATTGCGCAATGTGCAAAAATATGTCAAGAACGGCGCCGAGCTGACAAGGCAGTTATTAGGGTATGCTCGCGGCGGAAAATATGAAGTGCGCCCCATTCAAGTCAATGACTTGGTCCTCCAATCCTCCCGGATGTTTGGTCGAACAAAAAAAGAGGTAGTAATTCATCTCGATCTTCATCCGGACCTATGGGCGGTGGAAGCGGACCGGGGTCAAATTGAGCAAGTGCTGCTCAACCTGTATGTCAACGCCTGGCAGGCCATGCCGGGTGGCGGCGATCTTTATTTGAAAACGGACCATGTCGTGATCGAAGCGGATGAAAAAGCGCATTTGCAATTAACCAATGGCAGCTATGTCAGCATCGAGGTTACCGATACCGGTATTGGCATAGATAAAGAAGCCCTACACAAAATATTTGATCCTTTTTTTACCACCAAACAACGGGAACGGGGCACCGGCTTGGGTTTGGCATCAGCCTACGGTATTGTGCGCAATCATGGCGGCAGCATAATTTGCCGGAGCGAAGAAAATAAGGGGACCAGCTTTTTAATTTATCTGCCCAAGTCGGATATGATTCCGGTTCCAGAAGGTACCCCGGAGAGTATCATCGATAAAGACCACCAAACCAACTCAGAGACCATTTTGTTGGTGGATGACGAAAAGATGGTGACCGCGGTGGGCCAGGAGATGCTTGAGTATTTGGGCTATAAGGTGATTGTTGCGCTGAGTGGGCAAAAGGCCATTTCCATCGTAAAAGATCGCGGCGAAGAGATCAATTTAGTGATATTGGATATGATTATGCCGGAGATGGGTGGCGCTGAGACCTTTGAGATATTACGCAAGATACATCCTAAATTACCCGTATTGTTGTGCAGTGGATACAGTTTGGACGGCAAAGCGTCTGAAATTATGGACCGCGGCTGTGATGGTTTTATTCAAAAGCCCTTTGATCTGGATATTTTGTCTCAGCGGCTGCGTGATATCTTAGAGACCCATGGCCGTCAACCCCAATAAGTTATAGACGAGCCCCTTTCTATCGTACCTTTAACGGGTGGGCTTTTCTATGCGCTTTTGGTCGTATTGACCGGGCTGCTTCCCATAGCTGCGGTTTGAGCCGTCATTTCGGTAGCGATTTCCGCAAACCTGGGGCCCATGGCCGAAGAGAGATTAAACATCCGGACCCTTTCCGGTTCGATGCCCAACTCTTTCAATGTATTTTGGACGTATTCCACTTTTTTACGGGTTCTGATATTTCCTTCCAGGAAATGACATTCGCCCTCCAGTCACCCCGCCACATAGACTGCATCGGCGCCGCTCTCCACAGCCTTGAGCAAATGGCCAATATCCACGCGTCCGCTGCAGGGCACCTGCACGATTTTAACATTGGACGGGTAATTCAGACGCATGGAGCCGGCCAAATCCCCAGCCGCATAAGCGCAATACTTGCAGCAAAATGCAATGATTTGGGGTTCAAATGCTTGACTCATGATACTTTCCTTTCGGATAAAATAAGTAACCGCATTGATCGATCGGGTACTGTGTTTCGTGTTTTGGTATGGTGCCGGAGGATGAGTTGTTTCCAAACACCCAATACCAAACACGAAACACTTTATGGGTCTATCAATGCACTGCTCCAATCTGTCGGCCAAGGCAGCGTTTTGTACCTGCCTGTTGCCGGTTCTACCCTTTCATAAACAACGCCTCCGTCTTGGCATTCAACTGCTCATCGGTAAAGTGACGCAGGGTAATGGCTTTGCCGGGGCATTCGGCGGCGCAGGTACCGCAACCATGGCACTGTGCTGGATCAATCACCGCATGGGAGTGTTCATCCACTTGCGGAATGTTGTAGGGACATGCCCGCACGCAGGTCAGGCAGGCGGCACAGCGTCCCTCGTCCACAGTGGCCACCACCCCGCCCACATGAAGGACCTCTTTGGAAAGCACCGTCATGGCGCGACTCGCAGCAGCCTTGGCCTGGGCGATGCTCTCTTCTATGGGCTTGGGATAATGCGCCAATCCCGCCAGAAAGATCCCTTCGGAAGCAAAGTCCACCGGTCGTAATTTGGCATGGGCTTCCACCAGGAAGCCTTCTGCATTGACCGGCACCTTGAACAGTTCGTACAAGGCCTGGTTGGGCCGAAAGACAATACCGGCTGCCAAGATCAGTAGATCCGGTTTGATGCGCACCGGGCGCCGCAAAACATGATCGATGACGGTCAGCAATAAGGTGTCATCCGCATCCATAGCCACACTGGGTTGATGGTCCAGATCGTAGCGGATGAAAATGACGCCCATTTGTCTGGCCTTTTGGTATAGGGTTTCGCGGAAACCATAGGCGCGGATGTCCCGATATAGAATAAAGACCTTCATTCTGGGATTTATTTCTTTGAGCGCCAAAGCACCTTTGAGGCTGTGGGTGCAGCAGATTTTGCTGCAATAGGGCCGGTCGGCATTGCGTGAGCCCACACACTGGATGAAGACTGCGCTCTTGGCAATTCCGATGCGTGGATCGTTTTTGGTCAGCGCAGCGTCCATGTCCAGGTGGGTCAGCACATTGGGGTGCTTACCGTAAAGGAACTCATCGGGCTTGTGCTCTTGAGCGCCGGTGGCCAGAATGGTGACCCCATGAAAGATGCTCTCTTTTTTGCCATCGCCGTTGGCGTATGTGGTTTCAAAATTGCCCAAAGATCCGTGAGAAGCCACCACCTCGCTGTTCAGATGCAGCTCGATGTTGGGATGGCCCACTGTCCTGGCGATGACGGATTCCAGGTAGGTCTTCAAATCTTCCCCTTGCCAGGTGGTGCGCAGCGAACGCGCATTGCCCCCCAATTGGGATGATTTTTCGACCAGGTGGACCTGGCTGCCCTGGTCGGCGACACCCAAAGCCGCTTCCATGCCGGCAACGCCGCCACCGACCACCAAAGCCGACTTGGTGATGGGTACCGATACGCTGTAGAGCGGCTCGATGTGGGAGGCTTTGGCAACCGCCATGCGCACCAGATCCTTGGCTTTGGCTGTGGCTTGATCCGGGTTATTCATATGCACCCAAGTATTCTGGTCCCGGATGTTGGCCATCTCGAACAGATATTTATTGAGTCCTGCCTCGCGTATGGTCTCCTGGAACAGGGGCTCGTGGGTGCGCGGCGAGCAAGACGCCACCACCACACGGTTGATTTTTTTCTCGACGATCACCTCTTTGAGGTGCACCTGGGTGTCTTGTGAGCAAGAGAACAGGTTGTCTTCCACATGCACCACCTGCGGCAGGGTGCGCGCGTATTCGCGCACCGCCGGCACATCGGCCACCCCGCCGATATTGATGCCGCAATTGCACACGAACACACCAATGCGGGGTTCCTGGCCGGTGGTGTCGGTCTCTGGCGGCAGGGTTTTGTCTTGGGTTAACGACCAGCGGGCGTCTGCCAAGTGTTGGGTGGCGCAGGCGGCTGCGGCTGATGCTTCCATTACCGAGTGCGGAATATCTTTGGGCTCTTGAAAGGCGCCGCAGACATAGATACCCTCTTTGGAGGTGACTACCGGTGTCAAGCTACTGGTTTGTGCAAATCCATATTCATTGATATCCACACCCAATTGGTCGGCCAACGCCACTGCGGCTTTGTCGGCCACAAGGCCCACCGACAAGATGACCAGGTCAAAGATCTCTTCCACCGATGTGCCCGCTTCTGTGGCATAGACGATGCGCAGCCTGTCGTCTTTGTCCGGAAAGACCGAATGGATGCGCGAGCGTACAAATCGCACGCCGTGGTCATCTTCTGCACGCAGGTTGTACTTGTCAAAGTCTTTGCCGAAGGTGCGCATGTCCATGAAAAAGATGGCCGTATCCAGGGAGCCTTCACTGTGTTCCTTGGCGATGACCGCCTGCTTGTTGGCGTACATGCAGCACACCGACGAACAATAGCCATTGTCGCAATGGTTGATATCCCTTGAACCGACGCATTGCAGCCAGGCGATTTTTTTGGGCTCTTGGTGATCCGAGGGACGGACCAGGTGCCCCGCGTATGGACCCGAAGCCGACAGCATGCGTTCAAACTCCAGGCTGGTGACCACATTGGGATGGTTGGCGTAGCTATATGGCGCATACTGGGTCGGATCATACGGCGTAAACCCCGGGGCCAGAATAACTGCGCCCACTTCAATGGTGCTTTCTTTGGTCCGGATTTGATGTTCCACGGCACCGGCCAGGCAGGCGTCCACACACTGGTAGCACTCCGAGCACAAACCGCAGGCCATGCAGCGTTCGGCTTCCTGCTGGGCCAGCTTTTTACCAAAACCCAACTGAACCTCTTCAAAGCTGGCGACGCGTTTTTTGACCGCCAGGTGGCGCATTTTATTGCGCGGCTGAACGGCATATCCTTCCAAGGGAACGTTTGTCACCGCTTCGAAATCAACGTCACGGTCTTCGGTTAAGTCAACGCCCTGGATGTAGCGATCCATGGAGATGGCGGCCTGCTTACCGGCTTCAATGGCTTCCACCACCGTGGCCGGACCGGTGACGGCGTCGCCCCCGGCAAAGATATCCTCATCGTCCGTTTGCAGGCTGATCGGGTTCACATTCATGGTGCCCCAGTCGCTCAAGGTGCAGGCGCACTCATCGGTCAAACAGGCCCAGTCGCTCTCCTGGCCGATGGCCGGTACCAGCGCATCGATCTCGATGGTAAACTCGCTGCCGGCAACAGGTTCGGGACGCCGTCGGCCACTCTTGTCCGGTTCGCCCAGCGCCATTCGTATACACGCCACACCGGTGACGCGGCCGTTTTTCTCCATCACCCGAACCGGATGGGTCAGGGTCATGATTTCGATGCCTTCATCGCGGCACTCTTTAATTTCATCGCTGCTGGCCGGCATTTCGGCTTCGCTGCGGCGATAGATGATAAAGGCCTTTTTTGAACCATTGCGCAGGGCCGTGCGCACAGCGTCCATGGCCACGTTGCCGCCGCCGATAACCGCCACACGATCGCCCAACTCGACTTTTTCACCCAGGTTGACGCGGCGCAGGTAGTCCACCCCCGGTATGGCTCCCTCATATTCTTCACCTTCGATACCCAATGATTTGCACTCTTGGGACCCGATGCCCATGAAAAAGGCTTTAAAGCCTTCATCGCGCAATTTTCCGATGGTAACGTCTTTGCCGATATCCACACCGGTTTTGAAAGTGACGCCCAAATCACGGATGGTCTGGATTTCCGCATCGATGATCTCACGCGGCAGGCGGTATTCGGGAATGCCGATGCGCAGCATGCCGCCGAGCACTTCATGCTTTTCAAAAACAGTGACCGGGTAACCTTCGATGGCCAAAAAGTAAGCGCAGGTCAGGCCGGCCGGGCCGGACCCGATGATGGCAACCTTCTGGTTTTTGGCTTCTTTTTTCTCCGGCACGTAAGGCTTGTCCGACTTCATGTCCAGATCTGCCAGATAGCGATGCAGGTGCATGATGGCCAGTGGGTCCTCCAGTTGGCCGCGGGTGCAAGCCCCTTCACACGGATGGTGGCAGACACGCCCGCAAACGCCGGGCAAAGGATGGTCCTGCTTAAACAGTTTAAGGGCTTCTTCGTATTTGCCCTGGTTCATCAAGGCGATCCAGCCTTGCACGCTCACATGGGCCGGGCAGGTGGCCTTACACGGGGCGGTGCCTCTCTTTTCGATGGCGTAAGCGCCGGGCATGGCCTGGGGGTAGAGTTTGTAGGCGGCTTTGCGTTCGCGCAGCCCCATATCGAACAGATTGGGAATCTCGATGGGGCATACCTTGGCGCATTCGCCGCAGGCCGTGCATTTTTCCGTATCGATAAAGCGTGGTTTCTCTTGAAGCGTGACTTTGAAATTGCCCGGCTCGCCCTGAACCTCCTTGACTTGGGTCAAGGTAAGCAGTTCGATGTTGAGATGCCGGCCGGCTTCCACCAGCTTGGGGGAGATAATACACATGGAGCAGTCATTGGTGGGAAAGGTCTTGTCCAGCTGGGCCATTTTGCCGCCGATGGCCGATTCGGCCTCAACGATATAGACTTTGTATCCGGACTCGGCCAGATCCAGGGCGGCTTGAATCCCGGCGATTCCACCGCCGACCACCATGACGGCTCCGGTGGTTGATTGTGCCATGGTTATTTCTCCTTTTTTAGACCGAAATCTTGAAGATCCGGCCCCAGATAAGCACGTTCGTTTTCACCCAAAATACCCATCGACAAACACATGAAGGTCCAGATATGGGCCACGTGGTATTTGCCGCCGTAATGCGCGCCGATATCTTCTATCTGGGCGTGGCAATTGTGGCAGGGGGCCAGCACATACTGCGCGCCGGTGGTCATGATCTGATCGAACTTGACCTTGCCGTAAGCCCGGCGTTGTTCGGGATAGCCGGCCTGGAGCGCGCCGCCACCGCCTCCGCAGCAGTAGTTGTTGGTGCCATTGGGCACCATGTCGACAAAATTTTCCTCACCCACAATGCTTTTAATAACAAAGCGCATGTCCTCGGCCATCTGCTCGCCTACGGTTTTGCGCACAATGTTGCACGGGTCCTGACAGGTAAACTTGATGCCCAGCGCTTTGTTCCAATCCGAATTGACCTTGAGTTTGCCCTCGCGGATCCATTGGGCGTAAAGGGTGATGATGCTGACAAATTCGAAATTGTGCTTGATGTTGAATTTTTTCAATCCTTCCAGGATTGCAAAAAAGGAGTGCCCTCACTCGGTATTGACCACCTGCTTGCATCCCAGGTTGTTGTCGATATGGATGACGAACTCTTCCAGGATATAACGCCAGCCCTCCTCGTCCGCCAGAAAGAGGCAGTAGTTCTCTCCGGCCCACATCACCGACGGATAGGTCCAGTCAGCGCCCACCAGATGCAAGATCTTCCACAGCGGTGACATCTCGTCAGGCTCGGTGACCGGCTCGCGCGAGTTCTGGTTGATGGCCATGTAGGCCCCTTTGCGGTCCACGGTCACCTGCATATCTTTAAACATGGGTTGGGTTTCGCGTATCTCTTCGGCCACATCTTCGACTGTCCAGGCGAAATCTTCGGTGGGTACCCCCATGGCGTTGCCGGCGCGAATATGCTGGTCGCATGAATTGCGAATGCCTTTGGGCCGATCTTGCCGCGGCCAGCTATTGCGCATGTTGTACACCAGCTTGGGAATGTCGATCTGCATGGGGCACTGCTTGATGCAGCGCGCACACATGGTGCAGACCCAGGCCCAGGGTGTCTTTTTAATCTCATCATCCAGCCCCAGCACCAGCATGCGGATCAATTTGCGCGGGTCCATATCGAACATCTCCGAAGCCGGGCAGCCACCGGTGCAGGTCCCGCAGGTCAAGCACAGGTCAAAGTTGGCCGCAGGGATCTTGTCCAATACCTCCGTTTTGAAATCAGGACTTGTCTCATTGAGTTCAATGGGAACAGTCATTGGGATATCCTCCTTGATCAAAGGGTTATCCAAAAAACGCTTGGTTTATATATCATACTAAAAAGATCGAGAATTAATGCCTATATGTCCCAACCGTTTTGTTATAGATATTACACTGGGTTGGGTTGGGTCCGTCGAACAGGGTAAGGGTTGTACAAACCAAGAACAGATCGATCCGCGAAATGGGCATTCCAATACAACGGGGTGTGAATCCGGAATGGGGAACAGCCTGGATTGACCCAGGCGACTTCCTGAACCGCCTAATAATGAGTATCCGTCCATTCGCATTGCCGCAAGAAAACGATGCTATTGACTTATTGCAGGAACCGGAACACCGGTTCGGGCCATTGCATACCGTTTTGTGCCGGGTGTTACCGCAGCCCGGCGGCATCCAGATACGGCTGCAACTTGTCTTCACCTCCCATGGTGATAATGTGCACGCCCTGGCAAATTTCTTTGAGGCCTTTGACCAGATCGGAAAACAGCTCAATGCTGGCTTTCTTTTTGTCGGTGGCTTTGTCCAGTTTTTCCACCACCCAATCCGGCACCAGGCCAGATTTGAAGTGGCGGTTGATGAACCGTGCCATGGCGGGATTTCTCAGCAGCAAGACTTCTGCGATCACCGGGACATCAAACGTTCCCACCTGGCGAATAAATTTTTCAAATTGATCAATATCGAAAATCGGTGTGGTCAGAAAATAACCGGCGCCGATGTTGCGCATGGCCTCCATCTCCTGCATCCCGGTTTTCGGTACACTTTTACCCCATAAAGATTCCACACCTGAGCCCAGGGTGAAGTCCACCGGACTGGGCAATGATTCACCGTCTACGGAACGGCCTTCACGGATGTGCTTCAGTACGGACTCCAGTTTGCCTGAATCCACATGAAAAAACATGGTTTCTTGCAAGCTATCGCCCGAAATGCGGTAATCTTCGGTAAAGACCAACAGATTTTCCACACCGGCTGAATGTGCGTTGGTCAGATCCTTTTGAAGCTGGATGCGGTTTTTGTCCCTTGTGGTGGTCTGATAAATGGAGTTGAAGCGGTTGGATTGAAGCAATTCGCAGGTGCGGATGGTATCGCCTACCACACCTTCCAGCTCCACATCGGTGACCGAAACGCCGTCCACGCGGCCGCGAACACGTTTCAAGCACTCCACCAGATCTTCCGGCTGGGCGTCAAAGACGGGCGCCTGAACTTCTGAGGTGACGACAAACTTTTTGGCCCCCAGAGCTTCATTAAGTTTCATAACGTGCCTCCTTTCATGGATCCGTCAAGCGTGAAGAGACTACTTAAGCTCCAAAAGCCGGGACACTTCATCTTTAAGCTGAGGCAGCGGCAGCGGTTTGGAAAAGCACATGTCTGCGCCATAGGACTTCATCTCTTTAAACTTTTCCTCATCGAGATAGGCGGATAGCACAATGATTTTGGTGTGGGTGGTATCGGGATTGGATTTGACTTTTTTGCAGACCTCGTTGCCTTTGATATCCGGCATCATGATGTCCAGGATCATCAAATCCGGGCAGAAGTGATTCACCTGCAATCCGGCTTCAAATCCATCGGCTGCAGAGATCACTTCGTAGTCGTGTTCATCCTCTTCCAGGGCTTGCACAATGGTTTCCACAATAATGGGGTCGTCGTCCACCACCAGGATCTTTTTGCGACCATTGTTAGGTTCATCTGCGGGAATGGGAATACCCTGGCGTTGCATGAACTCAACCAAATCCGCGTACTTGATGCGCCTGTGGCCGCCAACCGTTTTGTAGGCTTTGATGTGGCCCTTTTCGATCCAGTTGATGATGGATTTGGATGAGACCTTGCACATTTGGCTTGCCTTGTAGACCGTAAGTGTGTCTTCCATCACAATCCTCCCTTATCTATTAGGTGCTATCTTTCATTAAAACGTCCTATAAGACAATGTCAAGGAAAAAAATCGAAAAAACTAAAAAAACTGAACCAAATACGCATAAATAAGGGCAAAAAGTATAGTTATTATAGAAATTATAAAATTTATAGAAAAACGTTTTTATAAATCAAAATGAACGGATTTATTGTAAAATCGGTGGTTAAAGTCATTTAATGAATAGGAAAGGGTTTATTGGCTAGCGGAGCATTCAGAAAATAGGCGATTGGAATGGTAATTCTCTGTGGTTGGTCTTCGTAAGGCTGGGCTCCGTCCCATCCGATTTTTCCGGTGCAGTTTTCAACCTCGACCCAAGGCTATGGATCATGTCTTATCGCGGCGCCAAGCCGCACCAGATGGTGGTTCCAATACAAACGCGATTGAATCAAAAAGCGGAGCGCCGATTTAGAGGCAGGCCATTAAAAGCTGCGAAGCGCGGTAACGCTTTCTCCTCCAATTCCCCAGTTGTCTGTTTCTACTTCATCGATGACGACAACTGTCGTTTTTGGATCTTTCCCCAGGACTTTTACCAGAAGATCCGTCGCACCTTTGATAAGTTCAGCTTTCTGATCTGCCGTTGCACCTTCATTGGTGATTTTGATGTTTACAAAAGGCATTTGCTTTCCTTTCCTGTTTTCTTTCGAAGCGATCTCAATCAATGGGACACGGTTCGGTCTCTTTCCGGTCACTGACAGGCAATACGATGCTGAATGTGGTGCCGTTGCCCACTTCACTCTCCACTTTGATATCACCGCCATGATCCTTGATAAAGCCGTAACAGACCGAAAGGCCCAATCCCACGCCGCGCTCGCTGTCCACCTTGGTGGTAAAAAAGGTTTCAAAGATTTTATCGATATGCTCGGGTTTGATGCCCATACCGTTGTCACTGACCTGGATACGGATCTGTTGATCATCCCCGCGTGTCTCCACCGAAAGCGTGCCGCCTTCGGGCATGGCATCCCTGGCATTGGAGACCATGTTGAGAAAAACCTGGCGCATCTGGTTCTTGGAGGCCCAGACCGGCTGCAAGCCATCGGTCAGGTCGGATTTGATCTTAATGTCCACTTCGCGAAGTTGTTTTTCATGCAGCAGCAAAATTTCATCCAAAATGGTATTCATATCGACGTTGCAGTGCTCCTCCTGATCGGGTTTGGAAAAAGAGAGCATTTTGCGCAGCATATCGGTCAGTCGCACCGACTCGGACAGGGCCATGTCGAGCAGTCGGCGACGCTTGTTGCTGGGTGGGATTTCGGTTTTCATCAACTCCAAGGTGTTCATGATCCCATACAGCGGGTTATTGAGCTCATGGGCCAATTGGGAGGTCAACCGACCCATGGCCGCCAGCTTCTCCGATTGCAGCAACTGCTCCTGGGTACGGTGCAGCTTACGCTCCATGGCCAGGCGTTCGCCCAGATCCACAAAATAGCCCACCGAAGCGATCTCTTTGCCTGCCGGGTCATAGATGATGCTGGCCGATAGGTTGCCTTCTACGGGGGTACCGTCCTTGTGTATGAAGGTCATGGAATAAGAGCGCAATTTGCCCTTGCCGCCAAAATCCTCGCCCCGCATGTGTCGCATGACCCTGTAGGCCTTTTCATCTTCTTTGTACAATTGGCGCACATCCTTCTTGTCAATGGTCTCTTCGGCCGTGTAGCCCAATGTCTCTTCAGCCCCCTGGTTCCAAATGATGATTTTGCCTTCCATTGAGGCACCCACAATGGTGTTGGGCGAGCTGCGGATGATATTATTGAGAAAATCAAGGGCCTCCTGGATCTCCCGCCGCAACCGGGTAATGCGGGACTGGTCCACGCAAATGCCTTCATAACCGGTAATGGCGCCCGCCCGGTTGGTGCGCACGTGGGCGGTGAGCAGCACCGGTATGGTGCTGCCGTCTTTGTGCTTGAAGTTCACGGAGTGGTTGACCACCTGCAGATCCTCTTCCATCATGCGTTGAAAGGCGATGCGGTCGGCCGGCCGGACGTAGAGATCTTTCTGGATGGATATTTTGAGAAATTCCGTTTTGTCGTCGTAGCCCAGCATATCAAGCAATGCTTGATTGGCATCTAAAAAACGACCCTCTTTGGTGCTGATATAGACACCCACACCCACGTGCTCAAAGAGCTGGCGATAATCCTGCTCAGTGGCCTCGAGTTTGAGCTCCTGGTCTTTACGGGCCGTGATGTCCCGATAAATATTGAGTTTGGAAACGCTGCCGTCCAGATTCTTGACGGGCAGTTCCACAATACGGTAGGTCTTGTCCGTGCGCGGCATGTAGATCTCTTGATGTACTGTATCCTCGTTCTCGAACACCTCTTTGGCACGGCACCAGGGACACAGCACCTCGCTGGCGTTGACCACTTCGTAGCATTTTTTGCCGACCCCCTTGCCGAACATCCGGATCATGGCCTCGTTCATAAACTCCACGGTGTAATCGTCGCGGATGATATAAATGCCATCTTCCATGGCATTGAGAATTTCAGTCAGATTAATGGAGCTGTTTTCAGGCATAGGTACCCCTTGGGTTATTTTCATATGGTGTGGTGGCCGCTGGTGTTTTGAGTTAATTGCAAATTGCAGCAGATGTCAAGGAGGTAGGGAGGAGCTGCAATATGGCTTATAGCCAGGAGTTTGATCAGACAAAGGTGAATTCTATGTCTGCCCAGTTTTAAGTTTAAAGTTTTAAGGTTTAAGTGAAGGTATTCTGTCGATTGGAATTTCAGGGCAGGGGAGTAGGGCAGGCCTCCGCGCCTGCCGTTGGGACTGATGTGGCTGGCATACCATAAACGGCGGGGACAGAGCCCCGCTTTAAGAAGACGACAATATACAACAATCAATCCTTTTAACGTAGGGCAGGCCGCCGCGCCTGCCGTTGGGACCGGCATGGCTGTTCTGCCACACACGGCAGGGACAGAGCCCCGCCCTACGAAGATTGTCCGCCCGGCAACCACCAATTCAGCGTTGGGCCCTGGTGAAAAAAGGTCGACGCTTTTTGTCTTGCAAAGCGGTGTAGGTTTTGCTAACTAATCGGGCCTCTATACGGTGGGTGTAGCTCAGTTGGTAGAGCACCTGGTTGTGGCCCAGGTGGTCGTGGGTTCAAGTCCCATCACTCACCCCATCAGAATTCAAAGGCCAATGTGATGCGCATGTCACATTGGCCTTCTTATTTGATCTTGCGATCAGCCGGAGCCCGCCGCTTTTTGCACCGACAGGAAACATGCCTTAGCTTATGGGGCAGACCACCGAACCATATCCATCACGGTCGGGCAGCAACACGTGAAGATCATTCATATTAGAGAGCAGGTGGCATGATGCGCATGAGAACCGGTCCAACAAAATACAAGTGCTTGTTGGCCATTATCTTTTTGACCCAATGGCTGATAAACTGCTCCTTTATGCCGGATGAATTGGAGGCGTTTTTCAAACTTCCCCTTCCGCAGGTGGAAAGGGGGCGTTACCAGCATGGCGCAAATGATATTGCTTATGTCCGCACCGGCAATTCCATGGGCGTACCCGTGGTTTTCGTGCATGGGTCGCCCGGTTCGTGGGAGGACTGGAAGCTTATCCTGTCCCGATCCCGGTTGAAGCAGCGGTTCAATCTGATCGCAGTGAATCGGCCGGGTTGGGATGAACGCTCCCCCGCAGTCGCGGTGGTGCCGGAACTGTCCCGCCAGTCCGAGATGCTGCGCACGGCTCTGGACCTCGGAAAGGCAGAGCAAAAGGTTATCCTGGTGGGGCACTCCCTTGGCGGAGCGCTGGTGCTCCAGATGGCGGTGGATTATCCGGACAGGGTGGCAGCCGTGATTTTACTGGCGCCCTCCCTGGATCCCGATCTGGACGCCGTTAGGTGGTTCAACAAGCTGGCGGATTACAAACTGATCCGGTTTTTTTTACCCCGGATGCTCGCCAAATCCAACGATGAGATCATGGCCCTGCCCCAGGCACTGCGTTCCCTGGGACAGCAGATGGCCGCCGTCGATCAACCGGTGATATTGGTCCAGGGCGACAAAGACCGTCTCGTCGATCCGGGCAATGCCGTCTATGCGCGCAAGAAATTGATCAACGCCCAATACCATGAGGTGATCCTGCCCAACTTCGGGCACCTCATCCCACATCTGCGACCGGCCGAGGTGGTGCTCGCCATCGAAGAGGCGGCCGACATGATCGACAAATCGTCCCAACCGACCGAAGCGGCTGCCGTGCCGCAGCAGGATAAAAAGGCCCAACCGGACAATCGTTACAGAACTAGCACCGCATGCCTGGATAATCATCGGCAACGGAGATAAGAATTGAATTTAACGCCCAAAATGGGTATGAAGAGGCACTAGGCTTCTCAGAATCATTGAGAAACCTCTGGCCCATTACGGAACACACGCGCCCGTAGCTCAGCTGGATAGAGCGCCGGACTTCGAATCCGTAGGCCGCAGGTTCGAATCCTGCCGGGCGCGCCATTTATTTAAAACCCATCGACAATATCGAAGGATTTTTTTGTCATTTGTGAGTTTACCCTGAGCGCAGTCGAATGGAATCCTGCCGGACGCGACAGAAAAACACATTCAGGTAATGGCAAAATTCTACGCCATTGCCTGCATCTTAGATGATGATGTTCCCAACATGTCAGAAGGGCTCAGTACACCTCGACCGCCTCTGTTCAGGACATGGGTGTAAATCATCGTCGTGCGAACATCTTTATGGCCTAAAAGCTCCTGCACGGTGCGAATGTCATAGCCCGCTTCAATCAGATGGGTGGCGAACGAATGCCTAAGGGAGTGGCATCCGCCATTTTTATGAATCCCTGCCAGGCGCACAGCCTTTTTAACCCTGCGTTGCAGTACTTTTTCGTTGACATGGTGACGCCGCTCAACACCTGAACGTGGGTCTATGGCACGTTTATGTGATGGAAATACATACTGCCAGCCCCACATGATATTGGCTTTCTGGTATTTACGCTCCAAAGCATAGGGCAGATACACGACACCATACCCTTCAGCCAAATCCTTTTCATGAATTTGTTTGACCTTTTCAAGATGGATTTTCAGAGGCGTTTTAATGGTTTTCGGCAACATGGTAACACGATCTTTCTGTCCTTTGGCTTGCCTGACAACGATTTGGTTTTGTGTAAATTCTATATCTTTGACCCTCAGACGCAGACACTCCATGAGACGCAGCCCTGAGCCATATAGCAGATGGCCCATAATCCAGTGTATGCCATCCATATGGGCCAGTATTTCGCGAATCTCTTCATGGGTAAAGACAACTGGTAATGTTTCTGGCCGTTTGGCATAGCAGATGTTAATTTTGTCATTCATATCCATATGCAGCACTTCGCGATATAAAAAAATAAGAGCACAAAAGGCTTGGTTTTGGGTGCTGGCTGCCACCTTTCGATTGACCGCCAGATGTCGTAAAAATGATTCAATCTCTTCAGTCCCCATATCCTTTGGATGGCGTTTGTTATGAAACAGAATGTAATTTTTGGCCCATTTTAAATAACTCCTTTCCGTTCGAATGGAATAGTGTTTGATTCGAATCTTGTCTCGCATCCGGTCCAACAGTTTTGGCTTGACATTCATGCCTATATCCTTTAATTATAGTAAGTTATAATGCTCTGTAACAGAAAGCGCTCCTTTAATAATGTGATGGATACACAGGTCGATAATATCCAACGAACACTTTCGTTTTCATATATCAAAATACAAAAAAAACAGATAGTTGCCAGCGTATCTCAAAAAAAGTTGTCGATAATATTATAGCGATCGTTGTGCTTCGAGTATAGCCAAGACAAAGGGATGTCAGCGGCAAGCGGGCAAGGTGCAATTCCCCAGATTATTTATTGGAAATAATGGGGTATAAATACATGCAGTAAATCAGTTTGTCAATGTCTATTTATACTTATATATTTACATTTTGATTTAGACACCAAAAATGGGGTTTTTCCTTCAGAACATTTATCGCCGTTTTTGGGGTCTAATATATGTTAAATTGCATGAAACGACTAAAAACTATCTGCATACTAACAATTATCATTGCGGCAGGCTGTCTGTTAACATCATGCTCGTCCATGATACTCAGTGTGGGCGGTGTTGAAGAACAAGAAATAATAAATATAGAATCTCAAAGAGATAACATAATTAAAATTTTTGGTGATCCTATAAGCTCAATTGACCTCAAACCACCAAGAACGGTCCAAGAAATTTACAAAGAATATTTTCAAATTTATGATGGGTATAGGCTTCCTGAGGTGTTTGACTATTCCAAGAGTCATTTTCGAGATCAACTCGCAGTGATTCGTGAGGTCTACAAATATGAAGGTCGCATACAAAGAAAGTCTGAAACTGGAGAAGCTCTTGGGATGGCAGGCCACACAATTTTTCTGAGTGAAATCCTTATGGTGCCACATGCCTTAAAGAAACAGTCGGATCGGAGCAATGAAATCCACACAATTACAATATGGTATGATGATTCGAATACCGTCTTGACGTATTTTTGGGAAACAGAATTGAAATCTAGTATGAAAGAATGAAAATAAACATTTAACCATCGGCTGCACTGGATTCGGGCCACCGAGCGGCCCTCACCTGTGAGCCGGAGCGTTAGCTTCGTTAGGAGACTGCGAGTGTGGAATGAAGTAATCAAATTCGTCGGCGGGACAGCGATTTTAATCAGCGCTGTTGCATGGCTTATTCGTTCCCTCATGACCCACCTCCTTTCAAAAGATATTGAGCTTTTTAAGCAGGAATTGAAGACGCAATCAGAAAAAGAACTTGTGAGTCTTAAATCGAAATTAGAGATAGAAAACGCAAAAACGCATATTAAGTTTTCAGCTTTGCAAGCAAGGCGCATTCTGCTTATAGAACAATTATATGGAAAATTGATTGCTTTTTCAAATAAAGCGGACTGTTTTGGAGTTGAGCCTTTTTTTGATGAGGGTGAGGATATCAAAGAAAAAGCTGATGAGTTTATCGACATATATTTCGAGTTTTATGAGTTTTTTGAAAAGCATGAAATATTCCTATCTGAAAATATTGAGAAACAAATAAAATCGCTTCATAAATCATACTTTGAAAATGCGATCGCAATAAAATACCAAGACAGCGGTGAGGCGCAAAAGGCCATAGAGGCATTACGAAATAATTATGAAGATATAAGAACAAGTAATGAAAAAATCCGAAATGATTTATCGAATGAATTTAGATCGTTATTGGGTGTAAATAGCTAACCTCAGCCTTCAAGCGACTCGGTTCCCTCGCGCCTGAGGCTGGCCGTTCGGCTAATAAATCTAACGAGGAATAAATCTTCAGGATCTTGAAACTCTGATGAAGATACATTTTTCAAAAATACAATATTTATCCATTTTTTGGATGATTGCCTATTTTTGGTTGTAAGGAGGCTTCTTTTGAAAAAAATCTTAAATAATTTTGTTATTTTTTATCTCTTCATAATAGCTATTCCAACGGCTTCAGTGAGCAGTTTGGAAATTTCACCAGAAATATTAGAAAATGCCATAGCCAGTGGGAACATCGAAAAAATTAAATCAATTATTTTAAAAGGATATGGTGTAAACAAAAAAGATGCAAAAGGTAGGACACTGCTGGAAAATGCAATATGGGATAATCAATATGAGATTGCTAAGTTCTTAATAAAAAACGGGTCCAATGTGAATATTAAAACTAGTGCAGGAGCACCTATTTCTATCGCAATTCTAAATAATAATATTAAATTAGTTACTTTTTTAATTGATAATAATGCAGATTTAAATATTCCTGATTGTTTTGGCTATAAACCAATTCATCGTGCGGTGGAAATGAACAATTCGAAAATGATCAGAGTACTTGTAAATGCCGGTGTTGATGTTAATTCCCAACAAGAAGAAAATGGTAAATATGCTATTCATGTTGCTGCGGAAAAGTTATCGTTGGACGCGCTTAAAACATTGGTAAAATTGGGAGCGGAAATCAATCGAAAATCGAAATCAGGCAACACTGCTCTTCATGAAGTATTATTTCCAACTACGAGTTTTCTATACATACCCGAATGGGATTTAAAGAAATCTGAACAATTACTTGTTCAATACCAGATACGCACTTTACAATTTTTAATTAAATCTGGTTCGAGTTGTAAAATAAAAAACAATGATGGACTTACCCCTCTGGAATACTACAAGGAGAATAAGATGGCTGAAGACAGCTTGGGTTTTTTTAAACAATACAACGTGGATATTATAAGAATTTTACAACAACACTAAAACCATTGCTTTTTTAAGCAACTTCATTAGGATTCTCATAAAAAACGGTCTCAAATTTGCTCCACCGAACATCCGTGTTCACTGGCCGGCGAGTATCTCGCCGCCCGTGACACTAGTGTTCGCTCTTACTAAGGCGTCAAACACAGTTCTTGAATTATGAGAAAAACGTACACTCAGTAATTTAGGGTAAAATGGAAAGATTAACAAAAAGCTTAGAAAGCATAAACCGATCACTTTCAGTGGGCAGCAAAATGCTAATTCGTAGCTTTGTCTCAATGATTGCATCAAGCGTTTTGATGTTGCTTCAAATTATCGGGGCTTCACCTTCAAAAATAGAACTAAGCACTTTAGGATTTCCTATCCCAATCTTTTTAGGTAACATTATAATTTTTGTTACTTCTTTAGCATTTGGCCTTACAAGCGTTCTTTATATTATCTCAGCGAACAAATTGATACATAAAACGCTATTAAATTCCATAGACCTAAATTCAGAAGATATATCAGATGAAACAATGGAGACTTTCTATAATCATTTTTCCGGATCTTCATTGATAAGTACAGGACCTTTTTTAATTCGCATGGTTTCTTTTATTTCTATTGCATTAGTTATTTTTAATGTTTTTTATATCAGTTTTCATTATTTTAGACCACCAGATGGCATGATATCAGTTGCTTCCCTTTTGTTATTTATATTTATAAGTCCTATATACATAATATTTTCATTACCATTTGTGGTAATACTTTTGATTGATTTGAAATGTTTTGAATCAGACACATATAATTATGGGGTGTCTAATCCAAGAATACAGTCAATAATTAGATATAAGACTTTTTTGTATAAGCCTTTCATAGATATTAACGGAAAAAGCGAACAACAGCATTAAGAGCATCGGCAAAAAGCCGCCGCGCCTTATGCTGGGCGTTAGCGCTCAATTCATATTGACAGGGGGGTTAATATGAGGACATTTTTTTTATTATTGTTTCTCTTAGGGGCCATCTCGAATGCAAATGCAAAGATACTATTGGAAATAAATTGCATGGGCGATGAAGCCGACGTTTACGTGGACGGGGAACCAGTGGGAGAATGTCCCATCACCGTAAAAGTTACACCGGGGAAGCATGAAATTTTGGTGAAACGAGAATTTCCTGATGGCAGCTATTTTAATTATAGTAAAACAACAACCGTTAGCAGTTCGGTAGATGTAAAGAAGCTGCCCGTATATCTTGTGCGATACAAAGGTGACAAGTACTATTTTCGTAAAACCGCGAAAAGTGGAAATGAAAAAGATTTTGAATACTATATTAAAAATTACCCAAATGGCAAGTATATAGATAAAGTAAAAAATGAACTTGAACGAATATATTTTGTTAAATGCAATTCTATTAAAAGATGTAACGAATACCTTTCAAGGTATCCAGATGGAAAGTATAGAAATAAAGCGGAAACTAAAATTGATCGCTTTTTCTATATGAGATGCGAATCATCAAATTGTTACAGAGAATATTTAGACCAATTTCCTAATGGGAATTTTACTGCAGAAGCTTTAAATAAAATTAAAAATTTAAAATATATCTACGTTGTATTCATTAAGGATCCAAAGATTCCTATTTATTGCGACAACAAAGTGGTTGCCATTGTTGATGGCAAGAAGGGAATAGAAATAGTTTATGAACCAGACTGGCAAAACGTTAAAGTTAAAGCTCCAGACGGAAGGTATTGTTATGCCAAAACCGCATCAATAATATATGCCCCATTTCATTTGTGCCGGGGTGATTGTTATAAAAAATACATATTTAGCAGTACTGTTAAAGGGAGAGATGATATTTCCGTTAATTATTTTGATAAACCTCAAGGCCAGAAGATAATGGGAAGTGTTCGCAGTGGAGAACAATTAGAAGTTATTAAGGAAGAGAATGACTGGTTTCAAATACAAACATATGCTGGAAAAATTGGGTGGATTTGGAATAGGTTTACAGCTAGCCGCGAAGCTATAGATAACTGGTGTGTTGAAGGAGGCTGTATTAACGGATTTGGAAAATTTAGATCCCCGGTTGGATGTTATTACGAAGGTAATTTTAAGCATGGCTTGAAACATGGAAAGGGGACCTTTATTTGGCCGAACGGGACCAAATATATTGGATCATATTATTTTGGAAAAATGGATGGTGAGGGGAAAATGTATTATTTCGATGGAAAAGCTGAAGTCGTTAAATACGATAAAGGAAAGCTTAAAGAAAAAACTGACTTACAATAGAAAGGTAAAAGGCCCACATTAGAAGAATGAATTCCAGTCGGAATACCTTAGTGCAGGGCATCTCACATTTTGTTTGCTTCTACACATTAGGAAAACAACTATAATTTTCGCCAACATGGCGCTGGTAGGGACGTCGAGGACCACGCTGCCCCACAGCTTTTCGTTATTTTTACGCTGCGAGGTTTCTATGGAAAATCGTAATACTGAAAGTGGCAATGGTGAGCATATATCAAGCCCAAATATACAGGCCGACAACCAAGCGTTGAAAAACAGGAAAAGCTTGGCAAAAAAGGATGCTCGCCCTAATGAGAGAGAAGATGAGGCGCAGAACCTATCTGAGGAGACTAAGGATAGTGTTTACAAAGCTTTTGCATGGTTGATCGGCATAGGTATGGTGGCTATCCCATTA
This sequence comes from Desulfobacteraceae bacterium, assembly GCA_050305555.1. Lineage (GTDB taxonomy): Bacteria > Desulfobacterota > Desulfobacteria > Desulfobacterales > Desulfosarcinaceae > JARRKU01. The sequence goes on from JBNLFN010000044.1 coordinate 59,962, forward strand.
ATATTGGGGATGCTTTTGGACAAAGGTGTTATGAGTCGGGTAAGCGCGCTAAAATTAGGAAATACGATTTCGCTCATTGGCGGTATTATCGTCTTATTCCTTTGGCCGTGGATCTGGTCTGATTCATTAAAAGTGCGGTCTAATAGGAAAGCAGCGTCCGCATTCAGGGGGCTGATTCTCAATGCAATCTATTGGGTCTTATTTGCTGCTTCAATATACTCGGTTCTTTATTTTGAATATCTTGAGAAGCTGCCGAAATCAACATATGTGGGGGTTGTAGGACGTGGGGTTTATGCCATTTTTTTAGTTGTCGTTACCATTGGTATGTTTAAGAAGCCTAAATGGCTTTTCTCGCTAACTATCTTCGTGGTAATTATTTTCGGTTTGTTCTTTGGGACTGAAGTAATTATTGAGGCTATGGCCGTTTCGGAGGGAAAAGTTTCTTACAAGTTCTTTGTTCTACCGCTGTATTTCGCTTTAAAAATGTTTCCCTTGGTTCATTGTATAGCACTTGGAGGGATCGTTTTCGCCAACGCGGATATCTTGCATGGAGCAATGGAACAAAAGGCTGAGGTGGTGAAACCATGAGACCAACGATATTGGTTTTATTAATAGGAACTGTTTTTGGTTTATTGACCGGTTGCCAAGCGATGATGGCGCCGAGCCTTAAAAAATTTGCTGCCTATCAAAGCTGGGTTGGGCAAAAAAGCGTCCTGTTGGAAAAGGTCCTTGGAAAACCGACGGAAATTAAGGATTCTCTGGAAGGCAGATACAGGACATACAGATATATCGGTGAATTCCGGTCAACAAATCAGCAAATATTCATCGGCAAAGTTGATCCAAATCGCATGGTATCTACCAGTTATACAGTTTTCAATATGCCCGGCGGCAATATTTGCACGTCGGAATTTCTTATAAACAGCGAAAACGTTGTCGTTGATTGGAAATCCATTGGAAATGCTTCTTGCGGCGGTGTCCCGGTTGTTCCAGGGGCTGATCTGACAGGATATGAAATGAAAAGCAAGGAGATACTGGACCTTCCGGTTGGAGATAAGTATGTGCTTCCATCCGCCCTTGAAGATCTGTTTGCCAACCGTGTCTTGATTGGACACTATCGTAACATCCTGCCGTTATTGACGTTCCGAAGATACTACTATGACGATGGTCGCATTATCGAAGTATCAAAACAATACGGTGAAAAACACGGCCGTTGGCGTATATCATCAGAGGGCGTTTGTGAACAATTTATTGGTGAGGCCCTGGTTTGTTTGCGCCTGAAGAAAGACTGGATACTTGGAGGTGCCGGCCGCCTTATTGGTTATCGTATGCTGAAGAAAAAAGGGATGCGTTCGGTGTACATTGAATTCAACGCCTTTGTTGATCAACCGCCTGTTCCTTGGAACTAAACGGATAGAAATAACCAAAGACGCTAGTGGATGTTTTCAGTGTCTTTCCATTGAACTTTCTATTCCTAAGGGCCAAAAACAAACAGAAACAAGCAGCGGGGTCTTCATTCTTGACACAACTGCTTGCCGAACCATCGGGTGAACTTGACCGGGCAAAAAGACGCGCCCGGCAAGTTACCCGAAAAGTTATGATCCATCAGTTAAGGTGAAGTTTGAATGAGAGGCCCAACTAACCAAAGGAGTATGCTAAGGATTCTGTCTAATAGGATAATTTTGCCTGCTGCAGCTCTCTTTTTTGGCTGGGTATTATTTGTAAAATGGCCTCCGGCCTTGCTTTTATATCTTATAGTATTCGTTGTTTTGGTGATTTATGGAAATATTAGCTTTTTCCGAAAAAACAAATGACTGAGTTCTGTGCATAAGCTAAAGGCACTGTGTTTCTATCATGAAAATTTTCATCATAACCTTTTGCTTCACTGGATTCGGGCCAAAAAGCGGCCCTCTCCAGTGAGCAATGCGTTAGCGTTAGCGAGGCCGAGACGAAATCAATGTATAAGATAAAATACAATGAGAGCTACAAATCGCTCCGATGGGTAGGGCACTTCGATCTTCTCGGAACCAAGAAGTTGATAAATGATAATAAGGCAAAAGAAATTTTTGCTGTATACAAGCTATCCATAGAAGAATTTAAAGATCAAAGTGGCAAGATGGAGGAGATACATTCTATTTGGTTTTCTGATACTTTTATTTTGTACTCTGACGATAATTCCTTGAATGGCTATGCCGAACTTGAACATCTTGCACGTTGGTTCCACTACCATTTAATAAAAGAATCCATTCCGGTCCGTGGTGCGATTTCCTATGGGGAATTTTATTGTGATCAAGAAAACAACCTTTTTTTTGGCAAACCGTTAATTGAGGCTTATGAATACGGCGAGGCTCAAGATTGGTTGGGATTAATAATATGTCCCAGCGCTGAAAAGAAGCTAAAGCCGTTGAACATTAAAGCAGACCAAAATTCTGCCTATATTTACACGGAAGTTCCAGCTAAAAAGAATTTACCTGATGATGCCCCTAAAAATATTAACTTGCCAGCATGCATCTTGGCATGTTGGCTACCTTGGAATTTTCAGGAAAGTTTTTCACAACATCTTTACAAGATGATGAGTTGTCAAGAAGATAGGTATAAACGAAAATACCAGAATACCATAGATTTTCTGAACAATAACAAAAGGTATGTTCATTTATAGTCGCTAACCAGGGCATTCAGTGGATCGCGAGGACCATGCGCCCACTGATGCCCGCCGTTATGTTTAAATAAATTTATGAGCAAATTTATCTTAGTACTTATAGCCTTATCAATAATGATTTCCTCTTGGTTCATGTTTGATCTGAGTAGGTACCTGCCGCCGGATATAATTTTTACTCAGGGGATAAAGTATGAGTCAGTGAATGTTCAAGAACAGATAGCTAAGACTCTAAATGAGGAAAAGATACCATTTAGAATAAACAGAGAAGGTTTTATTGAATACCGAAAGAAAGATCAAGAGTTGGTGAAAAAGATCGCAACTCAGATACATATGACAGCATCACCAATTCCGAAAATTGATCAACCACCACCGAATATAAGTTTTTCAGAAGCTCAAACGCACAAGGAATTTATCCAAATTTTAGAAAAGAATAGAATCCCATACCGAATTGAAAGTCTGGATAAGAAAGATAATAAATACGTAATATGGGATAAAGGGGATGATGAGAAAGTACTAAAACTTATTGCCCAACTGAAACAAAAGACGAGCTGCAATAATAGTCCACCTAACATTTCATTTCCATTAAAGGAACAAAGGGAACATTTTATTAAGCTTTTGAGAAATCATGAAATACCATTTAAAATCGTTGAAAAGGCGACACACGATGGTGATGAGATCTTCATTGAATATGAGTGGAAGGATTATGTCACAGTTAAGCAACTGATTCAAAAGACTATTTCCGAAGTTAAGATTGACACCAAAACATAACAACGGCTTTCAGAGCGGACGGAACTTACCCAAAGAAAGTGGACACCAAAACCTAACTGAAAAGGAGGTGTCCAAATGGCGAGAATGAAAGGACCGAAAAAGACAAATCGCTACCCGGATGAGTTCAAGATCAAGGCAGTCCAG
>JBNLFN010000045.1:0-13798 GCA_050305555.1 Desulfobacteraceae bacterium
GATTATTGGACCCAATAAGGGACTGTTTAATGGCTTCATTGTGATTGGAGCCATACGGTACCGGTGCGCCAAAATTTGGCTATTTTCCGGCTTGGCGGCAAAATGGGCTGTTGAATTCAGGGGTGAGACAATTATGGATCAATAAGGATTCTCTGTCGAATTGAACGCCGTTCAACATGTTGTGTTTATATAGACATTGACACACAAGCGTCAGCTTGGCATACTCGATTGCGTAAAAAGCAACTTCTTCACCTATCCCTCTTATCCCTTATTCCTTCCCTTATCCCTATCCCTCCCCTGCTATCACCCTACGGGCGACAGCAGGAGGCCACTGAAGGTTTACCCTAATGCTTGGGTTTACGGTCGGGGAGTGATACTAAAAGGCAGATAGCTGTTGCTGGACCCGGCACCGTCCACCCGTTCGATCAACACCCGGTATCCCGCCCCGGCAGGAATGCCATCCGGAATGACCCAATCGTAAGTGTAAGGATAGGATGGGATGCTGTCCACAATGGGCCATTCGCCGCCACCCTCGGTGGAATCGCGTGTCAGGGTCAGGCGGACATGGTGCTCTGTCGAACGTTGAGGTGAGTGACTCCACATGATCTCAACGCTTGAACCAATGGCAAAGGAAGCGCCCCCGAATCCGGAGGGGGTCCTGAGCAAAAGAGGATTACTGTCGGAAAGATAGTCCACTGAATTGTTGACAATGGTAAAGTTTCCGGTGGTCTGCGAGGAGATCATTTCAGGGCTTTCCGTTTCATAATTGTACCGGTTCAGCTCGATTCGCACCTGGTAGTCGGAACCACTTAAATATCCAAATATACTGAACCACGCCATGGGCGTCATGTCACCACCGGCGTGGGTGGGGCCGATACGTTGCAGCTCCGTTCCGTTTTTAAGCAATACACGGGTGTAGGAAAGTTCGTCGGGATCGTCACAGCTGTCACAGCGCCATTGGACATTGAGCTGACTATGGTCACCAGTGTAAATGGTGTCTCCAGCTGACGGACTGCGGATGGAAATAATATTACGCGTGCTGGGGTCTGGCTCCACCGGTGGTGGATTAATGCTGAAAACACGGGAGTAGGCGGAGGGAGCTTCAATGCCGGTACAGTGTGAAACCCCCGCCCGGGCCAGGAGGCGATAATCGCCCTCTGGAATATGGTCCGGTATGATCCATGTATGGATATAAGAGGTAAAAGGACCGCCCGTGTCCAGAGTTGAGAAGTCGTAGGCGGCGGCGCCACCACCCGTAGCAGGAACCAGTTGCAGATGGACCTCATCAATCGAACCGCCGCAGGTGGCGGCAATTCGAAAGTGTACTTCCTGGTCGTGCAGAAAATAGGAGCTGTCAGCCGGATGGGTAAACTCGATGGACATACCCATTCCGGTGGCATAGGGCCGGTAGGGCAGGTTCACGGTAAATGGGTCGCTGATGCCCAAACCATCGGACTTAACTGCGATGATGCCGTAATTATCGTCATTTACCAGATCAACCGGGAGAGACCAGCTAAAATTTTGACCCATCCATACCCGTACGGAAGGATCTCCTCCGCCGTGGTTAAACGGTCGCGTGGTCTGGGCGACTGTTTCACCGCCGTGAAGCAAATAAAAGGTAATATCGCTATTTTCCAAAGACTCATCCACGTTGTAACGCAGGATAAAAGAGTAAGAGGTGACATCATCGATTGCCCGAATGCGGATGCCGTCGCTGAACGACATGGGGCTGGTATTAAAATCCACACCGTGCTCGGCGACAATGCGCGCCAGGCTGGCCGGTGCGCGCATGCGGGTTTGGGTGGTGTAATTCGGTTGGGCAAGCACGCTGCTCCTGCTTTGCGCACCAAGGGATTTTTTCGTTATCGCAGGTTTTGTGGGGCTGCACCTTCCGCCTGTCAGTCGGGTTGACTTGCTATTATTTTTTTCATTGGATTCAGCAATGGCCTTGGCAGCATCCACCATCACGCTTACATTGGCGGATTTCCCTAAGACTAAGCGGGTATTGAATTTCAGTACAGTTCCAGGCCGCTTGAGTTTTCCGCGCAGATCTACAGCCGGATGCTTGGGCATTGGCCGGGTAAAGAAAAAACGGGTGGTTTTCTTGCCGATGGTCAGCGTTAGATCACTATTTTTATGCGCGGCGGTGGTAATTGAGCCTTTTCCGATGTTACGTATTTCCACATTCAATAGACAGTCTTTGTCCACCCATACCTTGGAAACAGTCAGATCAGGCATGTTTTTGGCCAGTACACTTGGTTTTGCAGCAGGCGCCTTGACTGTTGGGGATTGGATCGTGCTCTTGTTTGTCGTACCCTGGGATTTAGTTACTTTTGAAGATTGAACGGTGCTGCTGGCGGCCAGCAACAGTTCGGGCCAGTTTAGGCAAAGTGTCAAGCAAATCGCAACAATACAGAGATAGATCATTCTTTTCATTTTGACTCAGCCTCCTTAACTTACTTTTTTTTGAATTTCAGTGTTTTATCAAGCGTTCCCAGGATCACATCATCAAACTTCAATGTTTAAATCATCACGATTTTAATCTTATGTGGGCTATGAGAGGGAAATGGTTCAAAATAAAGTTGGATCATGACCTTGGCAATAGGCACTTATATGCTAACATATATTTGAAAACAGACTGGAGAGATAAATATGGGACAAGTTACCATATACTTGGACGACAAAACTGAAAAAAAAATGCTCAATATGGTTGAAAAAAGCGGTATTTCTAAAAGCAAATGGATTGCGGAAGTGATTCGTGAGAAAACTGCCACAACCTGGCCGGAGAATATCGTCTGCCTTGCCGGTGCTTGGAAAGACCTGCCTACCGCAGATGAGATCAGAAAGACAATGGGTACGGGTTCGATCAGGGAATCGATATGATATCAGAGCCAGTTTCAATTGTTTTTAAAGGGGCAGCGGCGCGATGTATCTCTTAGACACAAATACACTCATCTATTTTTTAAAGGGATGGGAAATGTTCACAATTTTTTACTAAAAAAACCCCCTAACGATATCGGTATTCCAACTGTCGTGCTTTATGAATTGGAAGTCGGCATAGCAAAATCAACCTCCGCAGATAAAAGGATCACTCAATTAGAGGCCCTGACATCCATTGTCAACATCCTGCCTTTTGGTATGAACGAAGTCCAACATTCAGCATCCATCCGCGCAGATCTTGAAAAAAAGGCACACCTATAGATCCATATGATGTACGAATCGCCGGAACCGCTATCTCAAATAATAGTATTCTGGTAACGCATAATACAAAAGGATTTGAACGCGTTGAAGGGCTGCAACTCGAAGATTGGTATTGAAGATCTCCAGCGTCGGCCACCTGCCTCTTTTCCCATAACGCCCATCGCTTTGTGCCCATGGACGCTTTGGCCGATACCGGGGAGTACACTTCCCGGGCCATGATAGCCTTGCTAAAATCGTAGCATAAACGCCGCCCAGGCCAAAATGAACGACACCATGGCGGCAAGCACCAGCAGCAGACACGCCTTTGGGATGTGATGGACCCGCACCGGACCAAAGGTGGTGCCAATGAACGGTTTTTCCACCCGTATGCCGTCATATACATTGGGACCGTTGAGTTTAACACCCAACGCGCCCGCAAAAGCCGCTTCAGGATAGCCCGCATTGGGGCTGTTGTGATGGGAACCCTCTTGAAGGGCCGTCATCAAGGCACGCCTGCACCTTTGCCGGCCCAATGGCCGGGCGGCCATCGCAATGATGACGACGGACAATCGGGCGGGGAAAAAATTGGCCGCATCGTCGATGCGGGCCGCCGCCCAGCCGAAGCGATGATAGCGTTTGTTTTTATACCCCACCATGGAGTCCAGGGTGTTGACCATTTTATAGGCCATGGCCATCGGCGCGCCCCCAATGACCGCAAAAAAAAGAGGCGCAAGCACGCCGTCGACGAAATTTTCCGCCACGGTCTCTACGGTGGCACGCGCGATATCATCTGCATCATAATGGGTCACATCCCGCCCCACCACCATGGCGACTTGGGATCGCGCCTTTTCTACCCTGCCGTTTGTCAATGAACGGTAAATCTTTGCTGCAGCCATAACCAATGAACGGGTTGAAATGGAGAAAAAGATGAGAACCACTGTGAGACCATAGCCGATCACCGGATGGATGGCATGGGCCAAGAGCAGCCCACCGGATGCAACCGCCCAACATCCGACAATTAACAAGACTGCAAACAGCGCGCCGGCCAAATAGTGATTAGGGATTCTATTCCGGAAAAAGGGCTCACAGACTTCGATACTCCGGCCCATCCAACGTATGGGGTGGGGCAAGGCCTTTGGATCGCCCACTGCGGCATCCAATAGCATCGCCAGGGGAATGATCAGCCATTGCAGAGTATCCATAGAAAAAGTCGCCATGATGCCGTGAATCAAAGTGGGTGCCCGCTGAAAAACTCAACCAGGCATTGGAGGGCCATCTGGTTCGTGTGTCTATCTTTGAGCGACACCCTTATGAATTGCCCTGAAAGGCCATGAAAATTACTGCAGTTGCGAATAAGGATGCGCTTTTGTGCCATCCAGCCACAGATCTTCTCGGCAGTTAATCCTTCCGGCGTCTCCATTAGAACGTAAGATGCCCGGCTTGGGAAACAGTTCAGTGGCGTTCGGGCGGTTATGCCCTCACAGAGGCGCTCTTTTTCTGATTCAAGATAAGTCCTGCTTTTTTGAATAAAGGCGTGAGCGGCTTCGGGGTGTTCCCCCAAATAGTCAAGGGCGGCCTGGGCCAGGCTGTTAAGGCTCCACGGCTGCATATAGCGTGAAAAACGGGAAGCCGTTGCCGGATGAGCGATTAAAAAGCCGGCCCGCAATCCGGGTACGCCGAAAATTTTTGACAGTGACCACAAGAAGCTGACATTGTCCAAAGCATCCATGCCGTTATGGTGGGGCGGCCCGGCCGTTGAGAAAGGCAGATAGGATTCATCGATGATAAAGCGGACGCCGGCGTGTACCTGACCCAGTTCAAGCAATTGCACGTGAGGAATCAAATGCCCGGTGGGATTGTTGGGATTGCAGATAAAAACCGTATCACATCCGGGGATGGCCTGGCTCAGGGCATTCAGATCGATCGCAAACCGATGCTTTGCATCGGCCAGAAAATAACGAGGTTCTATACCGTGTATTCTGCATGCATCAGCATAATCTGCATAGGTGGGTCCGACAATAAGCACCTTCTTTGAGTTCAGGGCCACACAGGCCGTATAGATAAATTGCGTCGTGCCATTGCCGGCCAGGATGCGGCCGGGGTCCACGTCCAACAATGCAGATAGATGGTGAACGGCGCGGTTCCCATCGGCTTCGGGCAGCACCCCGATACGATGCAGATGGTTCTGCAGATGGGGCATTAATCCCGGCGGCATACCCAGGGGATTAATATTGCTGCTCATGTCGACGATCTGTTCCGGTGGACAGCCCAATTGCTGCGCCATGGCATCGACATTGCCGCCGTGACCCTGAATCATGGGGGTTCCTTTCTTGCCCGGTGATCGGTGATCCGTATTCGGTGATCAGTGATCGGTGATCGGCAATTATTTTCTACTTTCTGAAAAAAACTTATCGGCTTTTGCCATCATCGAATTTAGCATTCTACCAATCGACGCATACCGATCCATCAATTTATCAGCTTGATCCGCATTAATGTATTTGCAATCAACTGCCGTTTTAATCCAATGTTGGGTTTCTAACTGCTCACCATCAGCATCCGTCAATTTACTGATAAAATGCTTTTTATACTTTTGTTTTGCTCAAGCTTCGGCTATTTGTGCACCCACTGATCGGGAAGAACGTCTGATCTGATCGGTAAGTGAATACATCTCTTCTTTAGGAAATTCCTTGCTAATATGGAATATCTCCATCGACAGTTCTCGTACCCATCTATAAATATCTAACTCCTGGTAACTATTCACATGCATAATATATAAGCTCCAAATCAAAGATACCGATCACTGATCACCGAACCCAAGCAAACCGACAATCGCCTCAATATCCAAATGCTTCGCGGCATGTTCGGCCAGCAGTTCATAGGCGGCATCCCGGGCGGCCAAACCGTGTCGCTGGTCCACCTCCACCTCGGACAAACCAATTTGATTGAGCCAACGACGGGTAATCTCAGGTGTATCGAACAAGCCGTGCATATAAGTTCCGACAACGCGCCCGTCCGCGCTGGTACAGCCGTCTCGATCTTCACATCGTTGCCGGTTGCGCTTATCCACTGATAGCAGGAAACCATCCTCTTTGACATGCGTCCGGCCCATGTGGATTTCATAACCGCTGCCGGATATCCCCTCCCAGGCGAACTCTGTCAGGGTGGTGGTCTTAGGCGCTTTAAGCTCGGTTTCGACTTCAAGCAGACTCAGGCCTTGATAAGCGCCGGGCTTGCCGTCCACCCCTGAAGGATCATGCACGGTGTGTCCCAACATCTGATAGCCGCCGCAGATGCCGAGGATATGTCCGCCATCGGATGCATACCGTTTCAGTGTTTCGGCCCAACCGCTGTGATGCAGCCACTGCAGGTCGTTGCAAGTGCTTTTGGTGCCCGGTAGAATTATAGCTTTAAATCCATCCAAGGGCTGAGGTTTTTCAAGATAGACCAAATGCATGCCCTTTAGATGGGTCAGCGGATCAAAGTCGTTGAAATTTGAGATGTGGGGCAGTTTGACGACTGCCACCGCCGGCACCCCGTTGCAGGCGGGAATATACGGATTCGGTTTCTGGATCACCACCGCATCCTCGGCCTCGATGGTAAAGTGGCTGAACCAGGGCAGCACGCCAAAAACCGGTTTGCCGGTCTTTTGCTCGATCCAGGCGCCACCTTCTTTAAACAGCTCCATGTCACCTCGAAAACGATTGATGACAAACCCTTTGATCTGTGCCTGCTGCTCGGCCGGCAGGCAGGCCAGGGTTCCAACAATCTGGGCAAATACACCACCGCGATCGATATCAGCCACCAGAACCACAGGCGCTTGACCATAGGCCGCCATGGGCAGGTTGACAATATCGTTTTCCATGAGATTGACTTCGGCACACGAGCCGGCGCCCTCCATCACGATAACCTCATAGTCATCACGCAACCGGTCCAGTGCACTGCAGCACGCTTTAAACAGCATCTCTTTTTTCTGATAGAAAGACTTGGACGATGCGTCCCGCCATACTTTGCCATTGAGGACAACTTGAGACCCCACATCACTGACGGGTTTGAGCAGTACCGGATTCATATCCACCTGGGGTACCAGGCGGGCGGCTTCGGCCTGTACGATCTGGGCGCGGCCCATCTCCAGCCCTTCCGGAGTAACACCGGAGTTGTTGGACATGTTCTGGGCTTTGAACGGCGCCACCCGCAAACCCCGATTGGCCAATATGCGGCACAGGGCGGTGGTGACGATGCTTTTGCCCACATCCGACCCGGTGCCTAGAACGGCGATACATGTGGCTTTGTTATCCATCGTCCAACCTTTTTTTATATTCTGCTGATCCGCCGCTAAGACACTTGCGCTTGCGGAGACTATCCTTGAAAAGACATAAGCTTACAATTCAGAGACCTGACCGGATTTTATCATGTAGTGTCTATCGCAAATGGATGCCACGGAATCTTTGTGTGTAACAATGATCGTTATAATGTTGAGGGATAGTTGTTTGAGTGCTTTGAGTACGATTTCCTCATTTTCCATGTCTAACGCACTTGTAATTTCATCAAGGATTAGCACCTGTGGTTTTTTTAGCAATACCCTGGCGAGCACTATACGTTGCTTTTGGCCTACAGAGAGCAGACTGCCTCCTTCACCCACCCAAGTATCTATACCCTCCGGGAAGCGGGACACAAAATCCAAAGCACTGGAAGCATCCAAGCTGCGTACAATCTGCTCATCGGGCAAATCAGGTGCCGCAAGCAATAGATTGTTGCGGACGGTCGTATTGAAAAGAAAAGGCTCTTGATCTGCAAACCCAAAATGGTTGCGAATCCATGCTTCATCATAATGTGCAAAGTCTTGGCCATTCAGTAGTATTTTGCCAGAATCCGGCTCGCGTAACCTTAGCAGCAGGTCGGCGAGGGTGGTCTTTCCGGCACCGCTTTCACCCAAAATACCGGTGACCTGTCCCTTTTTGAAGACCATATTTATCGCCTTAAGTACGGGTGCTTTTTTATTGTATGAAAAATAAACATTTTCAATCCGAATATCATCAATTTGTTTTGGAGGCGCAACGGTGGGACCATCTTGTTTTATTACCTGATGCTCCAGAAAATTGAATATATCAGTGCTGGCGCCAATAATTCGGCGCAGCTCCATAATGCCACCCGCCATTTTTTTGGTTTCCCTGCATAATAATCCAAACCCGGTCAACAAGGCCGTGCATGTTGCCAAGGTAATGTGTCCATGGATGAATTGCTCCCGCAGTAAATATACTAGAGATACGGCACCTGTGGCAAAAACGAACTCGAGTATGAGTTGATGTCGTCCGGTCAGGAGCAGGGTTTTGGTCTCAGTTTTAAAGGTGTCTTGGATAATAGTGGAAATGCCACGGACGCGGTCATCAGTAATGCCAAGGGTCCGAATTGATTTAACGGCCACTAAATTCTCTAAGAGCGAGGAGTGAAGGCTGGAAAGCTGGCCAAAAACATGGACCATATTGTTTTGAATTTTTTTACCCAATTTTTGTATCCCTAAGAAGAAAAACGGAACTAGCAGAAAGGCAAGTAAACCGACCGACAGGTTCAAAGAAAACAAAACAACGACAATAGCAAGAACAGTCATCCCCCCCTGTAAGATGTTGCGCAGAAGGATTTCGATAAACCTGGTGACCAACGGAATTTGGGTAAATGGTGTTACGGATAATTTCCCCGATGCATTGTTTTCATAGTAAGAAAGTGGCATAGCGGCAAGGCGTTTTGCAAATGTTAGTTCCAAAGCATGCCTTAATTTAAAATTGATCATACCGATGATTAATGTTCCGGCGATTTCCAAGATCCGGATCAGGATTATGGCAACAGCCATCAGACTGAGTGACAGGACAAAACGCGATGCACCGTCCGGAAAGTCATCTATTATTTTTTTGGCAAGAATTATTGGTGAAGCGGATACCATGGACAGTACGGCCAAAAGCAACCAGGCTCCCAAAAAAATCCGCCGATATGGGTATAACTCGGGATAGATGTGGGACAACATCCTTCGGGTTTTGGGAAAAAAATCGCTCAGGCTGATTGGGGCGCCGGCCATTTTTTTTCTGAACCAAGTTGTATTCGTTTTATGCTCAGCCATGTAATAGCCCCTCTTGTGAGATGCCAACCGGGCATTTGAGTCGGAGTTTTTAAACGAGGTGCGTTGCACCCAGTTCCTGCCGGCACAAACCAAGGCAAATCCGTGCTTTGGTGTTAATGGAAACTGCGGATCGTGTGTGCCAGGCATCCCCCGGCGCATTGTCCCCGCTTTTTGTATTTGCATTCATAACAGTCATCATGAACACCAAAGGTGCGATAAGGTTGGGTCTTTTGAATAATCTTTTCGATAATCCCTTGCCGGGATGCAAATTGACTCAGTTGGCGCTTGAATACTTTAGCCATCGGAAAGCATGGCCACACATCCAGATATGGACCAATATCGACAATGGGCGAACAGACAAATTTAGCGTCACAGTTCCAAACGCGCAAATATCCCAGTTCCTCAGGTGTAAACATACAAAGGGTAAAGCCACAATCAAACTGCAATGCGATATCATGTTTATCGCATCGTTCTGCCAGCCGAAGAATGTTTTGCGCCAGTAGCTTGTATGTTTTGGGATGAATCAGCGGGTGGTCGGCATCGATAATTGGCACACCGATGCCTAAACGAATACGGGGGCGGCACCGGTATGCTGTTACCAAATCGGCCAAGAAGGTTAAATCTGTGTCGATGTCATAAATAGTGTATCCTAATGTGGCGAGTGGAGCAAGGTCGTGGGTGTTGGTCGCAATTTGATCCCATTCACCATTGCCATGGTTGCTGTTTGTACAAGACACATTGAACATGATGGTCACCTTTTTGGGATCCAGCGTTTTCAAGTAGCTTTTAACGCGATTCGAAAAAAGGCCGCCGGTGAAAAGGTTGACCTGAAGCCCTGCTTTAAGTACACGACCAATCACTTCGCAAAATTGAGGGTGCAGGGTGGGCTCGCCACCCAGAATGCCGATCCGTGTCATATTGGATCGTTTAAAAAAACCAATGACCTTGTCCAAGTTGGATAGGCTCATATGCATCATCTTGCCACCCATCTCACTCTCTGGATTGAAGAAGTGCATCTCCTGGCGAGCAAAACAGTATGAACAGGATCGGTTGCACTGGTTGGTGATTAATACATTTGCCATTGTTTATCGCCCAATTGTTTTGCTGAAGATCTTTTGCATATCCCCTTGTCTTTGAAAACGGCTTGATGATTTCAATTGAGGTGATGAAATCCAGCAATGCCCGAATATACGGCCTTTTTGATATTTACATCCCAGGTGAAGGGTAACTTCCAGGCCGGCGCGGTACAGCAAAAAAAACAAGAGTATTCCACCCAACAAACAAGGATTTTTTCTCCACCGAATGGTGTATCGTGTGCGGTATTTGACTAGTCGCAAAAGCAATTCCGGGGAGAAATGAATGGGTTCTGCCTTTTGGGACGCTTGTTCAATCTCCATCAGCAATTTCGGCACGGAGATATGCGACAGGCGCTTATGCCAAGCCCACGGCATAACCAAAAGATCGATTGATAAACGTATAAAATCCGACATGACCATTGCATTCGCTCATACCGTCAGAGAAAATCCGGGCACCCTATATGATGTTTTCATACAAGACCCTTTTTAACAAGTGACAACAACAGATACCTGCGAAAACGGGATAATCGACGCCATGGCCGAGCGGTCGCTGGTTTGGGAAATACCAATGCACTTAAAACCAGAGCGCTCAAGGAGGGCCGCATTTTTCTGGACGGGGATTGAGGATCCTTCGGCCAGAAAAACAGCATCGCCTGCCGGATCGCAAGGGCCACAACATTGTAGTATCCCTGTTGCAAGGCTTTCGCCTTGACTCTCATCAGCAATGGTTCAGAAGCTTGTTTGGCCATCAAGGCCACATCCAGAAGGGCGTTCAAGTTGTTCCATTGGTGACTGTTTACCATCTGCGTGCATGACAACACCATTTGGTCTATTTTATTGGCAACCGGGAAAGTGCGTTTGCCAACATCTAAAAACTCTTTTCTTTGTATAAGGTCGCTGATATCCACCGCCCCGTTGTTTCGCATCATGTTCAAGGATCCATAATCTGTGTGAAGATGAATTTTATGCAATGTCAGGGACTCATGAGCAAACATCATTGTGGGTTGAGCTGCTTGTGTGATATTTTGCCCACGGTTTAAGGTTGGTGCGTAACCGATCTCGCGCAATGCATCGGCCGCTGCATTTCTTTTATCCGAAGCCACAACAATATCCAGATGGTGATAGCATCTGGTTTCAGGGATTTGGTAAAATCTTTCAGCGATGGCGGGCCCGTTGATGATTATCCATTGAATCTTCCTTGATTCGAAAGCTTTCAACAGCATATCTATCATAGCCAAATGGGTTTGGTGTATGGCATGCACTCGCGCGGCGGCCATTTCCATCGTTTTTCTAACCCCGGGATGGAGCCGCTTAAGAAGCCATTTTTCTTTTATAATCTGTCTGAGCAAAGCTAGGCAACCATGATGATTTGCAAGCTTCGTTACGTCTATCCAATCCCTGGCGCCCCAACTCTTCATTTTTTCTGACGATGTTGTCCCAGAGACTATGCCAGCAAGCCTCTGTGTGGCCATTTCCATTCGGTGAAGTGGGATCTTTGGGGCGCGTTGATGAACGCTGGAATAAATGGGAATCGCCTGCGGAGAACTTGCCGTGAGCTCTTTTTCGATCCGAGCGACAAAACGTCGGCAGTCCATTCCATGGGAGGCAAAATAGGCGGGAACTTGGGCGGTAAGGTCTATGGCTGTCTCAAAATGTTTCTGCATGATCTCTTTATGACCAAGATAGAAACTCGATGCCAACAGGTACTGAGCCGCCAATTCAGGCGGGCAAGGGCGAATATCGTCCATGCCCTCGGAAGGGTCAACTAAAAATATCAAAGCTTTTGCTGGATAAGGATTGTTGCAGACTTGCATAAACAGGTCATGGGCGTCATGTTGATGTTTATTGTCAAATCGGGTGTGTGGAGAGGGGATTTCCATTCCAAGATTGGTGAGGATTTTTTCGCTATCGGGCGATAGGGCCAGAGAGTCTGAAAGTCCACCAACCCAGAGTAGTTCTGCCTGTTTTAAAATGACACATTGATCATCGGCGATGAAACGCGCGCTGCCTATAGCCGCCCACGAGGCGGTCAAGGTACTTTTTCCCATTCCCGAGGTGGCACAAATCAGAACGGCACCACCTTCAAATTCCACCGCACCCGCATGAACGGCATAGAGTCCTTCCCGCCGCAGAATCTCCACTACAGCCAATTTAGCCAGATATTCAGCATCTGTTACGCCATCGGCACGATAAGATAAGGTGGCAACTTTGGTTGAGGGTTGAATGCAGAGCTCCGCCCTTTGTGTGGATGCGTACAGATTATGTTTATTGTCGATACAATAGGTAACGTCTGTATCCGGGTAGATTCGCAAAACCGAGGTGAGTGAGGCGTTGCCATCACAATGGGTTGAAATACGTTTTACACACGATACCAGGATGCGCCAATCCACCCTATTGGTGCGTATTCTGGGAGCAAGGTGAAGGATTGGAAAAAGCTGGGTGATGGATTCTCCACCTTTTAAGGTCACTTCAAAGGAGACACCGTAGATTTCGATTAATAAGCGTTTTATCGGCATGGGCAATATTCGACTAAAAAAAGCACTGCATGCCGATTAAAAAACCGCATCCCCATATGCAGTGCCGGGCAGATCTCAAGCTTATGTTCAATTCAAGTGGTCGAACACCAAAACAAGGGCAGCGTGGGTTAGATTCCGGTGCTCATATGGTACACCCTTAAACGCCTCTTATTGTAATAGGCCGTGGCTAATTTGGATACCAGTAATGGCTGCCACAAGAGCTAGATGATGTTCCAGCTGTAACTTGCGTGATCGGTTCGTGCTCTTGGATTTCCGGTTTGAAATAGAGCTCCTGAGACATTTCCGTCTGAAGGGGCTCTTCGTTGGGGTCATTGGACTTTTGATCGGCCGCCATCTCGGATAGAAGGCCTTTTTGGACGAATACATCCGTTACTTCTTGAATATCCTTTTCGATGGCTGCTTGGTCTGTATTAAAAAATTTAGAGAACTTCTCGGCTATTTGGTCAAGTGGCTGATCCGAGATGGCGTGCTGCCAAATGGCCGTGGCGGTCTTATTTAAACTAAAATAGCGCCCTGAATTGAGATCAAGAACGATGCTCCGATCCTCTCCTAATTTTTTCCAGGTCACGTGCGCACTTTTTTCCAATCGTTTGGTCTGTTTTTTCATAGAACCTCCAAGAATCGTTTGCGTAAGTCAACTGTGGCTCTGGTTTTAACTTCGCTTTCCAAATCGAGTGAATTTGACAAACAAAAATCATCTCTGCCATGATCAACGCGATTTTTAGCAAATGAATTGTATTGTATTGTATATGTCTTAATCCATAAAGGGCATTATTTATATGGAAAATTTACATAAAATAGTTGCCGTCCAATGTCAACATATTACCAAAATACTGAGGAGTGAATGCCGGGCAATCAAGCGGGCGCTGTTTTAAAGTAAAGTTCTGATATCGATC
>JBNLFN010000046.1:0-27653 GCA_050305555.1 Desulfobacteraceae bacterium
CACCGCCGGGTGCTCGATGGCACTGGTAATGATGTGACGGCCCCTTGCTTTTAAAGCCCGGGCCATGCCCAAGATGGCGTGGTTGTTGGATTCGGTGCCGCCGGAGGTAAAAAAAATTTCAGCGGGCCGGCAATTGAGCAATTCGGCCACCTGCTGCCTGGCCAGGGCAATTCCTCGCCTGGGTCTGCTCCCGTACCAGTGGGAGCTGGAAGGATTGCCGAAGGCGGTCTCCAAATAGGGCCGCATGGCGTCAATTACTTCCGGATGGTGAGGGGTCGTGCCATTATAATCAAGATAAATGGGAGGCTTCATATGCCATGGCCTTTTGGGTAACAGGTTGTGGGCGGTGCGCCCATACCTGAGCACACAATCTGTTGATACATGAAATGCATGCCCCCGAAAATAGCCATAGCATCCCAGCATTCGTTTTCCATGGAATTTGACCTCCATAGCCAACACGGTTAAGATAACCTTTAATCACACCATAGGAATAGTTGAACATGACATTTATCCTATCAGGAGTCGTTGGCGTGCTGGTCTTCGGCCTGCTTGTGGTGGCCTTGGTTTGGCGGGAACAAAAAAAACAGACGACAGCCAAAGCGGACGGTTGTGGGCCAGGTCATCAATGCCAGTGCGGGACGTACAGCATTTTACAGCAGCAGCGCAATCGTCACGGCACCGTCAACAGCCCATCTCAGGAGTCGGACAAATTTGGCAATGGGTAACGTCAGGCGTATAGATCAATTACGCGGCCCTTATGGTCTTGCAATACACGGTACCCCCTATCGCCGTATGAAAAGCGCTCGGCTTGCAAGTTTGGCCGCCGCTGGATTTGGTACAATGTTTGTGCCGCACGCCGTCTTGGATAACGAAGCGGGTTACGGGCCGGAGATTCAACCCGCACGGGGCTCAACATAGGCACCAGCGCCACTAAGGCATTAGCAGCCATGATGTTATCTTCCTTATGCCGGCAGGGCAGCGATCCATGACAGGGTGACCTGTCTGTTTCAGCCCTCGTTGGGATTGCCAACCCTGGCGTGTATTGCGGGGGCAAGGACGCTAGGGTTTCATTTGCCAATTAAAACTTAACTATCATATTTTACATCGCTTGTCGATTGTTTGGGCTGATTCCTTACAATTGCGTTTTGAATTATTTTTTGGTTGCAAAATTAGTGTCTTGTGGTGCAAAATTTGTAATAGGCCGTTGGCGGGACTCACTTTCCCACATTCCATTCATTTTTAGACTGACCCAATTAATCGCGTTGATGGTTTGAACACAGCGACTTTAGCATAGCCTCCATTCGATTCATCAGGCACTCGACATGGACAACCCGTCCCCGGCATATATCATGCAGCGAATGATTGAATTGAATTAAGTCGTTGCACGGTTAGCGCGCTTTTTCCCCATTCAACAGGGACAGCCCATGTCGCTTGAATCCACACGCTCAGAATCAACGGACAACAGTTGCCAATCCCTTCGCATGGCACTTAAACCTGCAAGTTTGGTTTTTAAAGATGGATGCAAAGAACTTGAAGCACATTTTATCGAACAATATACCCAAAGCTCCCTGAAACAGCTGCGTTTTGCGCTGGGCATGGGCATTGTTCTATATGCCGTTTTTGGTATTCTGGACTACATCATCGTACCCGAATTAATCCCCAGGTTCTGGCTGATTCGCTATGCGCTGGTATGCCCCAGCATTCTGGTGGTCATCCTTTTGTCCTATTCGTCCATTTTCAAACAAATCATGCAGCCGGCCTTGGCCGTATTGATGTTCATTGCCGGCGGCGGCATCATCTACATGACCATCAGCGGCCCGCCTGCCATAATTCAATCTTACCATGCCGGTTTGATATTGGTGTTGATGCTGGGCTACTCTGTGGTGCGGGCGCGATTCATCTGGGCCGCCTTTTCCGGCACAACCGTGGTTTTGGTTTACTTCTTACTAAGCTTCAATAGTGACCACATTCCATTCAACATCATGCTGAGCAACAACTATTTCTGCATGGCTGCTAATTTCCTGGGCATGTTGGCCAGCTACAATTTAGAGTTTTATGCGCGGCGCGACTACTTTATGTCCCACTTGCTTCATATCGAACGGCAAAAGGTGGTTTCAATCAACCAACAATTGGAACACAAGGTAGAACAACGGACAGCCATGTTGGCCCTGGCCAACGAAGATTTGCGCCAGGAAGTTTTGGTCCACCAACAGCTGGACCAAGACAAAAAGCAATTGGAAGACCAATTGCGACAGGCCCAAAAAATGGAGGCCATTGGCACTTTGGCCGGAGGGATTGCCCACGATTTTAACAATATCTTGGCGGCCATCATGGGCCATGCCGAACTGGCCTCGATGCAGATGGGCCAGAACACCAAAGCCGATGCCTATATCGCTGAGGTGCTGCACGCCTGCGATCGCGCCAAAGATCTGGTGGCCCAGATTCTTTCCTTCAGCCGCCAAAGCGATAGTGAATTAAAACCCCTTCAAATCAGTATTGTCGTTAAAGAAGCCTTGCGACTGATTCGAGCCACTTTACCGACCACCATCTCCATCTCCAAACAGATCGATGATCAGGACAGCATTATCATCGGCAATGCGACCCAGATTCATCAAATCCTGATGAATCTGTGCACCAATGCCGCCCATGCCATGAAAACCACCGGCGGGACATTAAGTGTCTCAATGAAAAAATACAGCATCAGCACGGGTGTGTTGGTGAGTACGTGGCCCTCGCCTGCACAGCTGGGTCCCGGCCGCTACATTCAACTGATAGTAGCCGATACAGGCCATGGTATCGAGATCCCTCTATTGGACCGCATCTTTGATCCCTACTTTACAACGAAAGAGAAAGGGGTCGGCACCGGCTTGGGTTTGGCGGTGGTTCAGGGCATTGTGCAAAGCCACGGCGGCGCCATTGATGTGCATAGCCAGGCCGGCAAAGGAACAACATTTTATATCTATTTGCCGCGCATTGAAAGTAAATTGAAGCCAGAGATTAAGAAACTCCAAGCCCTGCCCAAAGGCGAAGATAAAATAATGCTGGTAGACGACGACCCGGCCTTGGCCCATCTGGGCAACAAATTGTTAGCCACATTGGGTTACCGTGTCACAACCTTCACCGACGCGCAAAAGGCATTGGAACAA
Source organism: Desulfobacteraceae bacterium (assembly GCA_050305555.1). Lineage (GTDB taxonomy): Bacteria > Desulfobacterota > Desulfobacteria > Desulfobacterales > Desulfosarcinaceae > JARRKU01. The sequence goes on from JBNLFN010000046.1 coordinate 3,147, forward strand.
TTCGGGATGGACCCCGATTATTTTGACCTGGTCATCACCGATCTGATCATGCCCAAACTCACCGGTGAAAAACTGGCCCGGAAAATATTAAAACAACGCCCTGCAATGCCCATCATCGTCAGCACCGGATTTAGCGAAGATATTAATGAAGACGAGTTATACAGCATCGGCATCAAGGGTGTCTTATATAAACCCATCACCATCTATCACCTGGCAACCGTCATCCGTAAAGCATTAGACGGTGGTGATCCATCACCCAGAGCCGTAGATCAACAGAATCCTATAAATAAAGATTGAACAACTTGATTATCGCGTTGCTACCGCGAACAGATTAACACCTTGTTCTTCGGACACCACTTCCATTTGAGAACCAAATGCAGAATCGGCAAAGATCTTTTTCAGATCTCGTTCATCCCGATAAATCAGCTGCCAGTACAAAAGATTGTCCATAAAGAGACGATCCGGATTAGCGGGAGAAAAGTTGCCAAGAATCAAGACACCGCCGTGTACCAGTTGTGAATGGCACCGATTGATCAGTCTAAGCATCAGGCGATGGTCCAAGTAGTCACATAATCCCGAGCAGTAAATAATATCTTGGGGGCCCAAATCCTGGTTTGCCCTTCCCAAGGCCCACTTGATGACATTTTCATGCATCAGGCGGATGTTGGCCTGGTGCGCACCGGAGTTGACCTGTTGATTGACATATTGCAGCGCTTCAGGGTCGATATCGATACACAGGGCATTGATGCGATGGCTGTAGTCGCATTTTTCCAATAGATCAAACAACTCGCGGGAAGGTCCGCAGGCCAAGTTCATCATTTGGATGGATTGATCGTTATCTAATTTCTGCCGGCAGATGGTGTCCAGCAGCTGATGCATCAGTCGGCGACGATTGCGTACGGCTTGGGGCGGGACTTGTTTGAGCAGCCAGTCGTCGATCAAACACCCCAGTTTGCCGTCTCCATCGGGTTCCTGGCGATAGATCAACTCCATCATCATAAAATCGCCGGCATAACCTTTGGGTTTATAGTAGGCCCGCTCAGCAAACCGGCTGCGCATAAAATAAGGAAAAAGCTCCTTAAACACATACCCCCACATCAAAGGCCGATGTTCCAGGGACAAATCTTGCTGATAATGGCGCACCTGATGTTTGAATGCCTCCAGGACCTTTTCACCATCTGCCAATAATTCCGGCGATATCTGCTCACCGCTATCTTTTTGCAGCCGATAGGCGATATCAAAAAGGGCCGCTTTAAAATCTTCAATTTGGCCACTGACTCGCTGCCATTGAGCAGAACTTACAAGATCAGCCGGCAAAGCCCGCAACCCCTGGAAATGCTCACGGCCGGTTGACAAAGAAGCAGCATAGGCGCTCAGCGGCCCACGATCGGCCAGCACCTGACGAAACCGGCGGCAAACCAGCCCCAACAAATGGTGTAAAAAATCTGCATAAACGTTGGGATCATTTTCACGGATGGCTGCCATAACAGAGGCATTAAAAACCCTTAGCACTGCATTCTCGATAGCCTTGACATGACGGGTGCGTGACAAATGGTCAAAGAACCCAATCTCTCCAAAAAAACTGTCTGCCCCGATTAATGCCACGACAATACGCGTTTGCTGAGCGCGATAGGAGACTTCAAATTTACCGCTTTCAACATAATAGAAGCAATCAGCCCCCTCTCCCGTTGCAATAAGGGTGTTACCCGCTGGACAGTCAACAGCCTTGGCAAAAGGCAATACTTTTTGAATCAAATCCGGATTAGACGGAACCGCCTTGGCCTGGCGCGCGTCATCAAACTTCATCATGGCCCTTTCTGCAAAATCACATGCCGACAATTGCGAAACACGACATGGTAAAATAGGGTTTAACTAATAAATGAAATGTCATCCGCCCAAAAAAGCGTGCAAAAGCAGTCGATGGAAACGTTTAGGGGCAAGCCGGTTCAGGGTCACTATCGCCCTGGAACTGCTGTGAGGAGATGAAGCGACCCGACATCAGGCAGTTTGCATGAGCAGCGAGCGTATTTTATCTAAAAGCTCGGCATTGGAAAAGGGTTTGGTAATGTACGCATCCACGCCAAGGTTTAACCCTTTGGCGATATCCACATCACGATTCTTGGCTGTCAGGTAAATCACCTTAATGGTGTCCCACTCTGAATTTTCCCGAATCATTTGATAGATTTCGTAACCATCAAGGTCTGGGAGCATGATATCGAGCAGAATCAAATCGGGCGTAGATTGCGAAATTTTTTCCAAGGCATCCTTTCCACTTTGCGCCAGTTCCACATCAAAATCGTTTTTTTCCAATAAAAACTTGATGGGCACCAGAATGCTCAACTCGTCATCGACAATCAAAATGCGTTTTCGATCCATTAAGCCATCTCCAGTGAATCCGCGGCTTCACCCCACGGTGTCCATGTTAGGTGTCCATGGCATAGGTGTACGAATTGACTCCAACCTGCAATTGCACTATGCTTTTGCAAACAGCGCACTATGATAAAAAAATATCAAAAAATGCTTTGGGGTACAATCGCTAATTTGCAGCAAACCCTATCACTTCCCATACGGCCCATCTGACGCCAAGTAATTAAGGGGGTGGCAATGACCGTCGACACTACCCGTAGCATGAGACTCATTGCATTGTTTTTATTGGGTTATTTTCTTTTAAACAACCCCATTTTATCTCTGTTCAATCTACCCAAAATGGTATGGGGTATTCCCATGGTTGTTGGCTATATTTATAGTGTGTGGTTGTTGCTGATTGTATTGGTTATGCTGATCGTCCGCTCCGGTTCCCAAAAACAGTAACGCCAATGCAGCATACTCAGCTAATATCATATATGTACCACGCTGCAACCCAGGATCGATTATGTTAGCCACAGAGACCATTTTATTCGTCTCACTCTGCTATATAGGCGCTCTGTTTGCCGTTGCCTATTTTGGTGACAAACGCGCCGATGCTGGACGCAGTATCATCAGCAGTCCCTATGTGTATGCGCTCTCATTGGCCGTCTATTGCACCGCCTGGACCTTCTACGGTAGTGTCGGCCGTGCGGTTCGATCCGGCCCGGAATTTTTATCCATTTATATCGGACCCACCCTCATGGCAACCCTGGGCTGGGCGATAATGCGCAAAATTCTGCGTATCAGTCGTGTCCACAGAATCACCTCCATTGCCGATTTCATTGCATCGCGCTATGGCAAAAGCGTGTCGTTGGGCGGTGTAGTGGCGGTCATTGCCGTACTGGGTATCGTGCCTTATATATCATTGCAGCTGAAAGCGATTTCCATCAGCTTTATGCTGTTGCATCATTATTCTGAAGGTCCTATTGCTGTTCGTTTTGGCGACCTGTCTGTTTTCCATGATACAGCCTTTTACGTCGCCATCATTTTAGCTGTCTTCGCCGTACTTTTTGGTACCCGCAAACCCGATGCCACAGAACGCCATGAGGGTCTGGTGGCGGCCATCGCCATGGAATCGGTGGTCAAGCTCTTGGCCTTTCTGGCCATCGGCCTGTTTGTGACCTACGGCATCTATAACGGCCTGCCCGACCTGTTCTCCCAGGCGGCGCAACGGGCGACGCTGAAAGACTTGTTCACACTGGACATGCCCTCCGGCTCAGCGACTAGATGGTCCATCTATGTCCTCCTTAGCATGTTGGCCATTATTATGCTGCCACGGCAATTCCAAGTGGCTGTTGTTGAAAACGTCAATGAAAACCACCTGAAAAAAGCGATGTGGCTTTTCCCGTTGTATCTTCTGGCCATCAACCTTTTTGTCCTACCAGTGGCCTTTGCCGGGATGCTCCAGTTTGGAGGTCAGCCGGTTGATGCCGATACGTTTGTTTTGCGCTTGCCCCTGGCCCATGGACAGAGCACCATGGCGCTTTTGGTTTATATCGGCGGTATGTCCGCCGCCACCGGCATGGTGATTGTAGAAACCATTGCACTTTCAACCATGATCAGCAACAACTTGGTCATGCCGATCTTGTTGCACATTCCCGCCCTAAGGCTGGACAAGCACAGTGATTTGAGCACGTGGCTGGTTGCAATTCGTCATGCGGCCATTGCAGGTACGGTATTGCTGGGCTACTTCTACTTTCGCTACACCGCTGAATTTTATCCATTGGTGGCCATCGGCCTGGTTTCATTTGCAGCAGTCGCCCAATTTGCGCCTGCCTTATTGGGCGGTATCTTTTGGAGGGGCGGCACCAAAGCAGGGGCGCTCTGTGGCTTGATTTTTGGTTTTTTGATCTGGCTCTATACACTGGTTCTGCCGACCATGACTGACGCGGGTTTATTGCCCATTGCTTTTATCCAAAACGGCCCATGGGGTATTGGCTGGCTCAAACCGTTCCAACTATTTGGACTAACCGGTTTTGATACCATCTCGCATAGCGTTTTTTGGAGCCTGTTGGCCAACACCGGCGCCTATATCGGGGTATCCCTTTTCAGTAAGCAAAGCGTATTGGAACAGACCCAAGCGACGATGTTTGTCGATGTCTTTCACTTGTCCCCGGAAGCCGGTGAATCGGCTTTATGGCGTGGTACGGCTCTGATACCTGATCTTAAATCTTTGCTGGAGCGGTTTTTAGGAAAAGAGCATACCCAGGAGGCTTTGGACAAGTATGCCCAGAGCCACCATACAGATTGGAATCAATCCCTAAATGCCGATCCGGGTTTTGTAGCCCATATTGAAAAATTATTGGCCGGTGCCATTGGTTCTGCATCCGCGCGCGTTATGGTCGCCTCGGTTGTCACTGAAGAGACATTTGGGATTGAAGAGGTCATGGATATTGTAGATGAAACCCGCCAGGTGATTATCTACAGTCATGAATTAGAAAAAGCCACCGCGGATCTTAAAGCGGCCAACGAACGGCTTCAGGAGTTGGACCGACTCAAAGACGATTTTATCTCCACCGTAACCCATGAGTTGCGCACACCATTAACCTCTATACAGTCCATTGCTGAAATTCTGAGAGATTACCCCGATACCAAACAAAAAGAGCAAGACAATTTTTTAGAAATCATGATTAATGAGATCAAACGCCTTTCCCGGTTGATCAATCAAGTACTGGATTTCCAAAAAATCGAAGCCGGCCGAATGGAGTGGCACGTGAAGCCCTTGGATATGTGCTGTGTCATCCAGGACGCCATTGATGCCACGCGCCAATTGGTGGTAGACAAAAGCCTGTTGATGACCTTGGAGTTGCCGGCGCAAGTGCCGATGATATCCGGTGATCGGGATCAACTGATGCAGGTAATGGTTAATCTAATCTCCAATGCCGTTAAGTTTTGTACGCCCCATACCGGCAAAATTCACATCTCTTTAGAGCACCAAGCCAAACGGCTTGTTGTCGGCATAAAAGATAATGGTATCGGCATCAGCAAGGAGGACCAACAGGTCATATTTCAGCAGTTCACCCAACTGTCACCCTCCGGGCGGGGGCGGCCCCAAGGCAGTGGATTGGGATTGGCCATCACCAAGCGCATCACGGAATTTCATGCCGGCACCATCATGGTTCAGAGTACCCCAGGCGAAGGGGCCAACTTTACAATTGCGCTGCCCATCAACAAGCTCTGACGGCCCTTAGGGAAGCGTTTCAGCCGCAGAACATACAGTTGGTGTTAGACAATAAAGTATAAACCTGATCGCTTATTTATAGCGTTTATAAATGCAAAAAACAAAGGAGCCCCATCAGATGCCGGACAAACCGTTTCAAGACTATTACGCAGATGAATACAGTGTGTGCTATGGCTGTGGCCGATTGAACCCCAAAGGCCTGCAAATCAAAAGTTATTGGGATGGTGATGACTCCGTCTGCCGGTTTACACCACAACCGCACCATACGGCAGTGGCCGGATATGTTTACGGCGGCCTCATCGCATCAGTGATCGATTGCCATGGGACCGGCACGGCAGCAGCAGCAGCTTATCGCCAAGCCGGTGAAGAAATGGGCAGTGATCCAGGATATCGTTTTGTTACCGCATCGCTGCAGGTGGACTACCTGCTTCCCACCCCCATAGATGCCCCCATGGAGTTGCGGGGGCGCGTGCAAGAAATCAAAGATCGTAAAGTGGTCGTGGCGATCACCTTGTCTTCCAAAGGACGAGTGACGGCTCGCGGACAGGTCGTGGCAGTAAGGCTACCCGATCGCCTCAAAAACCAAGGCGTCTAAACCACTTGCTTAATTTCAATCGCTAAGGACAGACGATGGCGAAACTTCATGTTGCAGTAGAAAAGACTGTTGAATTTCTGCAAACCGAAATCTGGCGACTCAACCAAAACGAGCTTACCAAACCCAAAGCAATGTTGCTAAAGCCTTTGCGTGTTCTTCTGCTCACCATCAAAGGATACGTGCGCGACAATTGTGCACTGCATGCATCAGCCCTTACGTTCTACAGCTTATTATCGGTGGTGCCGGTTGTCGCCATGGCATTTGGGATCGCAAAAGGCTTTGGCCTGGAACAGCGCCTGGAAAAGCAGCTCTATTTGCGCTTTGGCGGCCAGGAAGAGGTGCTGTCCAAGATCATCGGTTTCGCGCGTTCTTTGCTTGAAAATACCCAAGGTGGGCTTATCGCCGGCATCGGTGTCATCGTTCTTTTTTGGTCAGCCATCAAAGTGCTCAGCCACATCGAAGGGACGTTGAACGCCATATGGAAAGTCAGTGGGCGCACCTTCATTCGCAAATTTACCGACTACCTGACCATCATGATCATCAGCCCCTTGCTGGTGGTGGTATCCAGCAGTGTTACGGTATATATCACCACTCAGATCAAAGCCATTGCCGGCAAGGTTGATCTTCTCAATATGGCCAGCCCTTTGATTTTGCCCATGCTGAAGTTGATTCCCTTTGGCTTGGTCTGGCTGCTGTTTATCATGGTCTACATGGTGATGCCCAACACACAAGTGCGCTTCAAATCGGCTTTGGTGGCAGGTATTGTCGGCGGCACCATTTTCCAACTTACCCAGGGAGCTTATATCAATGCCCAAGTCGTGGTTTCCAAATACAATGCAATCTACGGCAGTTTCGCCGCTCTACCGCTTTTTCTGATATGGCTTCAGATTAGCTGGATGATCGTTCTGTTAGGTGCAGAAATCGCTTGTGCCCATCAAAATATCAACCGACATGCCATAATGGCCGATTATCAAAAAAGCAATGTCGATTTCCGAAGACGCCATGCACTTCACATTTTACGTTTGATTATTCTGCGATTCAATGAGGGAAAAGTCCCCTATGGTGTTGCGCAGATATCAGAAGCGCTCAAACTGCCTCCCATGCTTGTAGAGCAATTGGCGGGCCATTTGATCGACGCCGGCTTAATTGCCGCTGTGCAGGGCAAACGCCCCAATGGGCCGGTCTTCCAGCCAGCCCGCGACATCCACACCATCACCATTGCATCGGTATTGGATGCCCTGGACAAACGAGGGCCTGAAAATCTATCCGCCCAAAACAACTCCGACTTTACTTCCCTCTCCCATGCTGTCGATGAAGTACGCAACGAAATGAACCGATCACCGGCCAATTGCCTGGTCAAGGATATATGAGATTCTGCGATGAAGGGGAAATTATTACTGCCTTTGAGAATAATAATATACAGCAGCAATGACCAACAGCGTTCAGTTTTAAGTTTTAGGTATTAAGTTTTAAGGAAGGATTGGGATCAATTTTATAATTCAGTTCCTTGATTAAATGGGAATTGCCAAAGTCTTCGACTCTCTGGCGCCAGATGTTCTTCATTTTACAAAATCGAAAGTATACATTAACTTAATACCTAAAACTTAAAACCCTGGCGACATACCACTTTATGTATCATACTATCAATTAAAGTTAAGCCTCAATAGTGACAGTCAACTAAATATTCTTTCTGTCGCCGGCTATCTTTTGCCAAGCCCTGCCGCCATCCGATGGACCCAAAGATAGACCGCCATCAGCATGCCGCCCCCCAGCAGGATCCAAATTAAATGCTCATTCAGAAAGGCTTTGCCTTGATGGACGAGATCTGGGTAACTCATGCCATCAGTGGTGGTGCCGAACCAATACCCCAGAGCAACAAGAATGATCACCCAAAGCCCCGCACCTGAACCGGTAAACAGAGAAAACCGGCCAAAATGCATCCGTGATAAGCCTGCCGGGATGGATATCAGCTGACGAACCACCGGGATAAGACGGCAAACAAAGGTCGTCACTTCCCCATATTGACGAAACAAGGCCTCGGCACGGTCCAACTTATCGGTTGGAAGGAAAAAATAGCGCCCCCAACGGTGCAGAAAAGGACGCCCCAGTTTCAGCGAAAGAAGATAATTAAGCCAAGCGCCCAAAAGTGAACCGGCAACACCGCACAAAACAGCCAGGGCCAAGGCGCTCCAAACATGCTCACTGGGAAAAAACTCCCCCCTCGCTGCCATGAATCCCGCCGGTATCATCACCACTTCACTGGGAAAAGGAATAAATGAGCTCTCCACGGTCATAAACACAAGCACCCACACCGGCCCCCAGGTTGCTCCATAAACTGCCAATTGCTCAAGAAAAGGGATCAAATAGTCTGTCAAGTCAGTTCTCCACGCATCTATCTGTGCCAGCCGTGTTCGCCGACGAGCTTCACAAATCGACACCCCCCCAAATTGGTCTGCTGAACACCATTGGGTTCGCGAACCAGCTTAATTAAATCCTGAGAATGCTGATCGCCCACAGGAATGACCATGCGTCCACCCACAGCCAGTTGGTTCACCAGCACAGTGGGGATTTCAGGTGCGCCGGCGGTAACAATGATGGCATCAAACGGGCTTTGATCTTTCCAGCCGGTGGTGCCATCGGAATAGCGGGTCACGATATTGTGATAGCCCAATTGATCGAAAAGCCTTCGCGTTTTGACATATAAAGAATGCAATCGCTCCACCGTATAGATGCGATAGCCGATTTGGGCCAACACCGCCGCCTGATAACCCGAGCCGGTACCGATCTCCAATACGCGGTCGTCTGGCGCAAGTTGCAAGGCCTGAGTCATCTCGGCCACAATAAACGGTTGGGAAATGGTTTGTTGTTCCCCGATGGGAAGCGGAAAATCGCTGTAGGCCTGGTCCATAAGCGCTTCGCTGACAAACAAATGGCGCGGGACCACGCGCAAAGCGGCAAGCACCTTTGCATTGGTGATGCCCCTGGCTTCGATTTGTTTTTCCACCATTTCCTGGCGAAGGCGATCATACTTCATCACGGCTCATCTCCCCAGGACCGTCTACCAGAGCCGAAAGAGGCGGTCAAGCAGATAGTCGTCTCCATACCCCTGCCCATGGCGGCAGCCGAAATAAATGCAAATCTGACATCGACAATCTCCAAACTACTTGCTTTTTATCTGAATTCTTTTTATTTATACGGCGATAGGGCCATTTGCTCTGCAACGTATACAACCTGACGTCGCCCATGGAAACCACGAAACATTTTATTATCTCCATCCTCCTGGCATCACTGCTGGTTTTGTATGGTACCATTGGTTACATGGTCATCGAAGGGTGGCGCGCTTTGGATGCCCTTTACATGACTGTAATTACGCTGGCAACGGTCGGATATGGCGAAGTTCATCCGATCAGCGATGCCGGGCACGTCTATACGATTGTGCTGATTATCACAGGGGTTGGATTTTTTCTCTATGTCGCCGGCGCTGTTATCCAATTCATGGTGGAAGGACGTGTCCGCATCATAATGGGGAGGCGAAGATTGGACCGCAAAATAAACCGCATGAAAGATCACTATATTGTTTGCGGCTATGGCCGAATTGGGAAGGTCATTTGCCACAGGTTGGGTAGAGAAGAGATCGATTTGGTGATTGTCGATAAAAATCCTGACCTTGCTCAGACATTAGATAACCTGGGTTTTGTGTATGTTTGCGATGATGCCACCGATGAGGTCACTTTGCTCAAAGCGGGCATCCGTAAAGCCAAGGCGCTGATCTCAGTATTGGGTACCGATACGGAAAATGTCTTTTTGGTACTCAGTGCACGCCAATTGGCGCCTGACCTCAATATCATTGCCCGGGCGAGCAACGAATCGGCCAAAGCCAAACTGGCCGCGGCCGGCGCCAACACTGTGGAAGCGCCCTATGAAATCGGGGCAGCCACTATGGCCCAGCGGGTCGTGCGTCCCACCGTGACCAACTTTTTAGACCTGGCCCTGGCCCATCAACATAAAGACATCCAGATGGAAGAGATCCCTGTGTCCACTGCTTCGCCCCTCAAGGGTGTGATGTTGAAAGACTCCGGCATCCGGCAAAAATACAATCTAATCATTATCGCCATTAAAACACAGGAGGACAAAATGCTATTCAACCCCTCTTATGAGGCTAAGATTGATGCCGGCGATACGGTCATTGCAGTGGGGGAACCGTCAAATCTCAATAAATTGCAAGCTGAGTTGAACCCCCGGTCATAATCAGATCTTATAAATCACGCGCTTTTCAGTCACCACGATGTCGACATGCTTGTCATGGGTTTCCAGCGGCACCAGCGGCACGATCTGATCTTCCAGCACCAATCCGACCTTGCGTGTGGTGAGGGGCAGCTCGGGAATCAAACGATCGTAATATCCTTGCCCGGACCCAATTCTGCCACCCTTCTCATCCATGGCCAGTCCGGGTATGATGGCAATATCCAAACAATCGATGGGGACCACCTTGCACCATTCAGGATTGGGTTCCCGGTTGCCCCGTGGCCCCTGCACCAAGTCTTTGTCCGGATCATCAATTTTCATCAAAGTCATCTGATGGGTTTCAGGATCATAGGACGGCAGCACGATGATTTTGCTATACATAAAACTGCGTTTGATTATTTCCTCGGTGTCCACCTCATTTGCAATCGATGTGTATAACAAAACGATACGCGCCTCCAAAAAATTGGCGAACTCGAATAGGCGCTCTTCAATCGCCTTGGTCTTTGCATTGAGCTGCTCCGGTTTCAGAGCGCCTAATTTTCGGGCAATGTCATCTCGAATCTCTTGCTTCTTCTCTCGAACTTCCTCCATAATTATCTCCAGTAAATTGATCCAGAACCCAACTTCCATGTCCCGGCCGCGAAAGTCAACTCATAATAATCATTGACGAAAACAGGTGTTTTCAGTAGAGTTGCGTCAACATTCAAGAGCGGCGGTGCGCCCTTTCCAAGCTGACCCGCGAGGGCCAATGGTGTTACAGCAACCAATTTCAGACAACAAAACTTGCCAAATATAGGGGCATTAATGTTAGAAATCAAGTATGTAAGACAAAATTTGGCCGATATCCAAAATGCCCTCCAAGCGAGAGGCAGCGCAGCCGACTGGGATGCTTTCGGTCAAGCCGATGATCAACGCAAAACAGCACTGGCTGAAATAGAAAACCTGCGCCACACACGCAATTTGGTCTCTGATGAAATCGCCGCCCTGAAAAAGGCAAGGCAATCGGCCGAAGATAAAATAAGTGAAATGCGCCAAGTGGGTGAACGTATCAAACAACTGGAAAAAGAGCTGGCCATTCATGAAACGACTCTTAACACCATCTTGATGGGTATCCCCAATATCCCCCATGAATCCGTGCCCGTGGGCAAAGATGAAAACGATAACGCGTTATTGAGAAACTGGGGCGAGCCGCCCCAGTTCGACTTTCAAGCCCAGGCGCACTGGGATATTGGTGAGAAATTGGGCATCCTGGATTTAGGCCGCGCCGCTCAAATTACCGGTGCTCGTTTTCCCTTGCTGGTCGATACCGGTGCACGCTTAGAGCGGGCCCTGCTCAATTTCATGCTGGACCTGCACACCGGTGAGCATGGCTACACAGAAGTGCTGCCGCCATTTATCGTCAACCGTCAATCGATGACCAACACCGGCCAGTTGCCCAAGTTTGAAAAAGACTTATTCAAACTTGAAAACTGGGACTACTTTCTCATTCCCACTGCCGAAGTCCCCGTCACCAACATCCACCAGAATGAGGTGTTGAATGAAGCGCAGTTGCCCATCTACTATACGGCTTTTACCCCTTGTTTTCGTTCCGAGGCGGGCTCTTACGGTAAAGATACGCGCGGTTTGATTCGGCAACACCAGTTTAACAAAGTCGAACTGGTCAAATTTTCCCATCCGGACACGTCCTATGATGAACTGGAGGGCCTGTTGATCAATGCTGAGGCAGTTTTACAACGGCTAGAACTGCCCTATCGCGTGGTCACGCTATGCACCGGGGACCTGGGATTTTCGGCGGCTAAAACCTACGACATTGAAGTTTGGATGCCCGCCCAAAATGTTTACCGGGAGATCTCTTCATGCAGTAATTTTGAAGATTTTCAAGCCAGACGGGCCAACATCCGTTTTAAACGCAAGGGGCAAAAAGGCACGCACCTGGTGCACACCTTAAACGGATCGGGACTGGCCGTCGGCCGCACCCTGGCAGCCATACTGGAAAACTACCAGCAAGCCGACGGTTCGGTCATGATTCCGGAGGCCCTGCATCCTTATATGAGCGGAAAGGAAGCCATCACCATATGATTCCGGCTGATTTCCCAACATCCATTCAGCCCCACCTGGTGCCCAACCCCAGCGGTAAGCTGATCTACCGTTGCCTGGGATGCAACGCTGAATTCGACATCTTAAAACTGCTTTACACCTGTCCGGAGTGCGGCCAGGTGCTGTTGATTTATGACCAACATTTTGAGCGCCTCAAACAGGTACCGGCTACCCTCTGGCATCAGATTTTCGATTATCGGCGCATGCTTACGCTTCCGGCACTCCAAGGCATCTATCGGTTCCACGAATTCATTGGGCCGGTAATCCCGCTGGCATCGGTGGTCTATCTCGGTGAAGGCGATACCCCCATTGTGGAGGCCAACCCCTATCTGCAATCCCGGGTAGGCACCCGCTTTTTTTTTAAAAACGATGGGCAAAACCCCAGCGCCTCGTTTAAAGACCGCGGCATGGCCAGCGCTTTAAGCTATATCAACTATTTGATCGCCGACGGCAAAGCCGATGACATCTTGGCGGTGTGTGCCTCCACTGGCGACACGTCAGCCGCCGCTGCTTTATATGCCGCTTATCTGCAGCCGCGCATCAAATCGGCCGTATTACTGCCCCATAAAAAGGTGACCCCCCAACAACTTTCGCAACCGCTGGGAAGCGGCGCCAAGGTCTACGAAATCCCGGGCGTTTTTGATGATTGCATGAAAGTGGTGGAAGCCCTGTCCGAACGTTACGAAGTGGCTTTGCTCAATTCCAAGAACGCCTGGCGCATCTTGGGACAGGAGTCGTATGCCTATGAAATTGCGCAGGCATTCGAATACGAACTGCACGACAAAGTGGTCCTGCTGCCCATTGGTAATGCCGGTAATATTACCGCGGTGATGAACGGGTTCATTAAATTTTACCAAGCCGGGTTGATCAAAGCTTTGCCCAAAATCATAGGCGTGCAGTCCGCCCATGCCGACCCGGTCTATCAATACTACCAGGAGTCGGATGCCGCCAAGCGCCGTTTTGTGGCCCAAACCGTTCGACCTTCAGTAGCCCAAGCGGCCATGATCGGCAACCCGGTCTCCATGCCCCGGGTGATTAAACTGGTGGAAGGATACAACCAATTGGCCGGTGCCCAACGGGTCTTTTTTATGCAGGTCAGCGAACAGCAAATCATGGATTGGCAGCTGCATGCCAACCAAAACGGTCACATCGCCTGCACCCATGGGGGCGAATGTCTGGCTGGTTTGCATGCGGCTGTCAGCCAAAAGATCGTGGATGCCACCGAGACGGCCATTGTGGATTCCACTGCCCATGCGCTCAAATTCGCCGGATTTCAAGACCTCTATTTTGAAAACCGTTTTCCTGCCGAATTTGAGGTCGTGCCAGCTCCCGAGTTGATCAATGCGCCCCATTATATTCATCCCAAAAATCTGGACAAGGTGCCCAAACCCGGCCAGCCCTTGCGCGGTGTAGACTTTGAACGCTTTGTGGACCGTGTCAGCAAAGCCATTGCTGCGGATTTGAAATTGCATCCAAAAGCTGCGATTATTTAACGGTCATTAGCGACCCTAACCTCCGACGAGCTATTTTAACATGCATATCATCGCGGAACAGCAAGTCAAAGCACACGCCCAACACGGGTCATCCCCACCACCAAGGCGCTGCTATCTGCAATTAGGCGCGTTTGGCTTGATCACTGTGTTCTTTTGGGCATGGCTGGCAGGTTATGGCACGGCCAGCAGCATGCTGTATAAAGACTATGTCATCCGTTATGATCGGGGCTGGGACATTTTGTGTGAACCTTATAAGGTCCAGAAAAACGATTGGGTCTTGAAAATCTTCCGCCAGAAAGGGGAGATCGCCCATCGCGATTTTCGCGATTTTCAAGGTATCTTCCAAAGACTCAATCCCCATATCAAAGACATTAATATGATCCGGCCCGGTCAGACCATCGATATCCCTTTGCGCAAATTAGAGCATGGCGCCTTACCCGGCCAAGCCACAGGTGTGGTCACCATTCCCTTTGTCACCCTGGCCAAAGTCACGGACGTGGTGCAAAAAAACTCCCAACGCTACCAGGTTCAAAGAGGGGACACGGTTTCTCAACTGCTGGCCCGCAAGTATGGCCGCTATGGCAGCCAATCTTACCGCGAAGGGGTTAAGCTGTTCCAGGCGGCCAATCCTCAGATCGCCAATCTGGACCTGATCTTCGCCGGCCAGAAGCTCTACCTGCCGGACCCCGAGATACGGGACAAGTCCTTTTATGCCGCCATGTACGATGATCAGGGCAATCTGCGTCAAACGCTGGATACCGGCTCCCCGGCACCGGCCTTGCCCCACCCCGCACCGGCGGCCGAACGCAAGCCGGAAAAGCCCCAAAGTCCACTTGAACAGGCTGCTGCCGCCATGGGGGGCCAACTCAAGAGCAAAGGCACCTACTATCTGCCCCGTCAGGGCGGCAATGACTTTGAGGTGGATTTGTCCCGGCACCCCATGCTCGAGCTGCCCGACCAGGGCAAAATGCTCTTTACCCGGCAGCCGCGTATAATGGAGATGACCAACGCGACCTTTGAATCCACCTGGCCGGACATCCAGGTGGTCGCCTATGATGCCCAGGCATCGGTTACCGAAATCGTCACTGCGATATTCGACAGCCTGGACGAACAGCCGCAACCCGCATCAGAGTTGGGTTTCGACGATCAGTCGGTTCATGTGGCGGTTCGGGCCAAGTGGGTGCGCCCCCAGAGCGATCAGCGCCATCTGTGCATCACCCCCATTGGCGGTCCGGATGAACAAACCCCTGAATCCATCCGCCGCTACCTGGAACAAAACGGCATCGTGATCAAAGAGCTGCTGCCTTCAGGTGAAGCAACGGCTGCGGCAGTATCGTTTGAAGGCCGGCACCATGCCGTTAAAAATATCGTGGCCATCACCGCCTCAGGCCAAAAGGAGTTTGTCAAAGCCTTGGCCCGCACTTTGGCGTTTACCTACAGCGCCAATGTCAGCATTACCTTTCCGTATGCCGGTATCCAGGTGGAAGCCTATGCTAATCTCATCAACGCCGGCAACGGCCAAGAACTGCTGGTGGATTTTGGCGATCTTTACGGCGATGCCATCAGTGCCCTGCGCGGCACCGGCATGCTGGTGATCCAGATCACAGCAGAAGACAGCTACAACACCATTGTTAAGAAAATTTTCAACGCGCTGGACAAGCATTTTGTGGAAAACCCCACCTTTATGGCGGCTCAGCGACCGGCTGAATTTAACACCGCCATCACGGTCTGGGGGGTGTTGTATGATCAAAATGAGGACAAACGTATCCTTCTGGCTGGTGGCGGGCTGCATCCGGCCATCACCGATCTGATCAGTGCCAATGGTATCGATATGGTGGTTTGGTAGTCTCATCAAGTGGGCCGCACCACAACTTTAGGCCCACAAGATTTCGGCAACAATGGATCCAGTCAAAGAGCAAGGTAGGCAAATGGTAAAACATATGGGATGCATAGGGTTACTGGTATTGGTGGCAAGCCTGCTGGCGTGCGGCGGCCAACAACTCCAGCGCAATCAAAATTTGGCCAAGGCCGCCCGCACCATCGGTGAAGCTTATATGCGTCAGGGCGACTATACCGCTGCATTGGGCAAACTGCTGGAGGCCGAAAAACTCAATCAACAAGACCCCATCGTTTATCACGACCTGGGCCTGTGCTATCGCGCCAAAAACCGCATGGAAAAAGCTTTGAGTTATCTTGAAAAAGCTGTAAAATTGAAACCCAACTTCTCGGTGGCCCGCAACACCTTGGGACGCGTCTATATTGAAACCGGCAAATTGGATCAGGCCATCCGTACACTCAAAGAGCTGACACGGGATGCCCTCTATGCCACACCCCATTTCCCGTTGTCCAACCTGGGCGAAGCTTATTTCCTCAAGCGGGACTATCCCAAATCGATACGCTACTATTCGCAGGCTTTAAATATACAGCCTGATTTCATTCATGCTTTGGATGGCATCGGCCGCACCTATGTCGCTATGGGTAAGGGAAGATTGGCCCTTATCTATCTTGAAAAAGCCCTGAAGCTATCCCCCAAGGTGGCTCAAATACACTACGATGCAGCGCAAGCGTATGAGCTGACGGGACGCTATCATCAAGCCAAAACTTCTTATAAATCGGTTATCGAGTTGGCACCCATGGAGAGCGATATGGCGAAAGAAGCTTTAAGGCGAATGAAAAGGTTGCGATAAATTCGGTGGCGTTCAAGATTGCCACCTAAGCGGCAGGGATCAAAATCCAAAGGGCCGGCGCGATATTGCACCAGCCCTTTGATTTTTCAACATAATTTCGCTAACAGTTATCAAACGCGCCCAAATATACGGTGCGGTTAAATTCCATCTCTCTTTCTACGCCACTATCATCTATAAAATGACAGGTTAAACGGAAATTATAGCGGGATTGATCGACTTGCGTATTTTGGGGAGCACCACCGGTCCACCAGTTATAATACTGCGTTTTTGTTTGGGTTGTCATGAAAGTAAAGGTCAGGGATGTGGTCGTTCCGCTTCCAAAATAATCCGTGCCATCCCCCTGATCGAATGCGTCCTCCAAATCTATGGGAACGATAGTACCACCACCCGACAAGGGTGTCGACAAGGGAATATACTCAATGTCGTAGCTGTCCAAGGTCAATCCGTTAACGCTCGAATCGATGGCAACAGTCAGATAGGCATAAACCGGCCCGTAATCCTCGGGATCATCAAATACCCCGTCACCATTGCAATCCAGATTTTGAAATATATCGATCGATATGGTCTCATCATCAGCTGGACTAACATCTAAAAATACTAGGCTGGCAGTATATACATCACCCGGTTCATCCAGTGGTTCAATATCGCCACACCCCCATAGCCCAGTCAATAGGAGGATAGGGAGCATAATTTTAAGCAATTTTAATAAGTTGAATCGCATTTGAAATACCTCCATGGCCCAATGAATTTGTCAATTGATCAATTGGCCGCTTTTTCCAGCTGGACAATGCTAGGAGTGATAAAAATCAGCAGCTCGTTTTTCTGTTTGGTTATCGTGGAATTCTTAAACAGCCAGCCGAGGATGGGGATGCGGGCGAGCCCCGGCACACTGTTCTGCCCCGTGTTGTTAGTGGATTTGATGATACCACCGATTACGATGGTATCACCGTCATTGACCAGTAATTCGGTGTTGGCCTCGTTGGTCGCCACCTGGGGAACCGTCCCTACAAAGCCGGCCACATCATTTTTGGTGATTTTAATCACCAGCGACACCCGGTTGTCCGGCGTCACATGAGGCGTTACATCCAGAAGCAGATCGATGTTTTTGAATTTGGTGGCCAACGTCCCCTCAGCCGTCTGTTCGCTATAGGGAAACTCCAACCCTTGCTTGATGGTGGCCTTTTTATTGTCCAACGTCAATATTTTGGGAGAGGAAAGGATGCGCCCATCACCGGTGGTCTCTGCAGCGTCCAGTTGAGCATTTAAAACAAAGGGAATGCCCGACAACCGTGAAAAGTTAATCCCAACGGAGTTTCCGCCGGCCGCAGGCAGGTTGACGGCAAAATCTGCCGTGGTGGCATAACCGGTACCGTTGATGACACCCGGTCCATAGCTGCCACCCCAGGTAATACCGAGGCTTCTGGAAAATGTATCGGTCACTTCGACAATGCGGGCCTCAATCAACACCTGAGACGTTACACGGTCAATGCGACGCACCACCTCCTGAGCCTGTCCAACCACGTTGGCCGTATCGGTAATGATAACCTGGTTGTTCTTTGTATCCACAGTGACACTGCCACGATCTTTGGTCAGGATTTGCTCAAGATGGGGCACCACCTCGGATTTGGCATCGGAGTAACTCACCGGAATATATTTGGTCACCAAAGGTTCCAGGGCCCTGGCTTCATCGCGGGCTTTGCGCATGGCTTCGAGTTTTGAGCGATGCAGGTCATCTTCTTTCTTGAGGGTCTCAAGGGTGGCGATGCGCACGATATCACCCTCATAAATAACCCCCAATTGATTCATGCGCAGCACCAGATCGAGCACCTGATCCCACGGTACCGGTTTTTCCAGGGTCATGGTCACCTTGCCGCTCACATCCTTATCGATGGCGAAATTCTTCCCACTGACTTCGCGCAAGATACGAAAAACGTTTTTAATGTCCGTATCGTAAAAATCAATCGCAATTTTTTCGCCGGCATAGCGCTTGGGGGCCCTTTGCAGGGCGCTGGTGGGATCTCCCTGAAGCATCACCGGTGCGCTACCGGCCATCACGCCGCCGGCGGCCAATTGATCGGCCGGTTGAGCCGCTACAGTCGCTGAATCTTCCGGTTGGCTTACGGAGGGGGCCTGGGCAAAACCGGTTTCCGGTGACGACGCTGCGGGTTCGGGTTCATCCACAGCCGCTGCACGCTTCCAGGCCGGCAGCTGGGCTTGCTCCATTGGCTTGGGTGGAACGCTCGAGGCTTCAAAATGTACAAGCAACAGATTCTCGGTTTGCTCGGTATAATAGGGTACGGCCTCTCGCATCTCAATGGAAACGATCGTTTCGTTTGGACGTGCTTCGTGCTGGTAAGGGACAATGCGATCCACGGCACTCGTAAACCGTGTGGTAATCAGTGCGCGTTCGCGATATGATGGTATCCGCGTGTTTAATAGGCGAATTTCAAGCTTTTGGGGTGTTATTTTTTGAACCTGGTAGTTGACCGCATGGGTGGTCCCTAAAACCAAAGTTGACTTACCCATCGATTCGCTGAGGAAATCGATTTTATTGACCCAGGCGGTTGATTTGGGAACATTCACCTGAGCGGGTGTCACGGTTGGTGCTGCTTCAGTGTCCGTTGACGTTGCCGCTGTTGCAGTGGGTGCGGGGGCCGTCTCCTCCACATTCGCCGTCTCAGTGGCTGTATTGGTATTAAGTCGGGCAAAGGTCAAGCGGACCGTATTGCCTTCCTTGGTTGCGGTATACGGTAAATCTTCGGCCAATTGAAATTCCAACCGAGCGGTGCGGCCCCCATTGCCGTCACTGGCGACAACGCGTTGAATAAGTCGGCTATCCACAAGTTGCTCAGTGGGCAACTGATCCACGGATGTTTCGGGGAATACAAGCAGGACGGCGGGAGGGTCCGGCTTTTTCAGCGATGAAAAAGTCAGAGGCCCATCCGCAGAAATCACCACCTGGATGATGTCATCTTGATCTGACGCGGTCACAGCATTGATGGATCGCAATTCTAGCGGTGGCGCCTGACCGGAGCCCCTATCAGCATCTAGCTGAGAAGCGCAACCGTAAAACATATGTGTTATCAAAAACAACACAAGCGCCAGCGTCGTAATGTGGAATCGTTTCGATGTCATATTATTGTTCTCCAGCAAGTTTCTGAAGTTTGAGCTCTGCATTGTTTATAATGTACTCACCCACCATATTTTGGATCTCTTCTTCGACTACGACTCGGTCGCGGTCGATTCGAATAACTTGTCCGGCGTTCAAGCCCATGTAAGTTCCTTTTTTGACTACGTATCCTTTGCCGGTGGCATCTTCCACCAAAGCTCGATTGCCTTGCGGCGTTCGCATGATTGCCGTCAGCTTAAGCTGACTGATGGCGACTTTCTCAAGGGGGGTTTGCGGAACCCTCTTTTTCCTATCTTTGCTAACTGCTGCCACCTTCACTTCAGGCTCATCGGTGAACAGCGGTTCAAAAGGATCAAGCCGGCCGGTTGGGTCATATGCGGTGGCCAATTGGAGCGATGCTTTGATTAAGTCAGAGGAGGCCGGCTGCTCTGCTGCTGGTCTCTCGGAAGTTTGAGTTTGGGGTGTTGCGCCTTTATTTTGGGGTTGCGCTTTGGCAGGCGACACCTTCCCTGGTTGAGAAGCGGATTTGCTGCCTGCCACACTTTTTTCTGCTATGGGTTTGGATTTGGGTTGGCTTGATACAATTTTTTTACTAACCACGTGGGATTGGGCAGCAGGTGGTTTATCATCCCCGCAGGAAATCAGGCCTGCCATCGCTGCTACCAGCGTCGCTTTTAACAAAACGCTAAAAATCTTGCACATTTTGATTGCCACCGATCCGCCCCTTTATTTTCGCTTGCCGCGTTTTCTTTTTTGTCCACCTGCGGAGGGTTCAATAAATTTATAAGTCACTGCCTGGCATGTTGTCGCCGTGACCAATGCACCACTATCACTTTTTTTGGGCTTTATGTTCACATCACGGATATTGACAATTCGAGGCAGGTTAGATACTTTATCAAAAAAAACAGCCACTTGATGATACGAACCACTTACACTGATGTTGACAGGAATCTCGGCATAAAAATCTTTCGTACTTTCTCTGCCCGGCTTGAAGAGCAAAAACTCCAAACCGGCATCCTTCCCCGCCTGGGCAACACCGGCCAAAAGGGAAGGAATTTCACCTTTTTCCGGCAGTGCGCGCATGACCGTTTTGTACTTGGCTTCTTTTTCTTTCATTTTATTGCGCCAATCATTTAATTCACGCGCATTCTTTTTGGCTGTCGCCAGTTTTGCCTGCACGGATACCAGTTGCCTTTCCAAACTCTTGATCGTTTTAAAGCTTGGCCGGAACAGCAAGAAGTATGAAAGCGCAACAATTAATACAATGGCGCCCACATAAATACCGATACGTTGCGGCTTGGTAAGCTTCTCAACAGCCTGTAGAATCGGGGCCATTGCACCGGCAACTGAACTGGGTTTTTCCATTATTTTTTGCCTTTGGTTTTTGCGTCTGTCTTTAATTTCTCTCTTGAAAATTGGATGTCAAACACCTTCAGCTTGAGATTTTTCTTTTTAAGAACTTGCTGTTTGACACTGGAAAGGCGAACATTTTGAAAAAGGTCTGATTTTTCGATGCGTGTCATATAATCCGCCACCGTGTGCTCATCGATGGCCACGCCGCTGACATCTATGTTCGGGCCTTTTTCTTGAATTTTGGTATACCACATTCGCGACTTTATGAGATTCACATATAAATTGTCCAAAGTCCGGACCGGCAGTCTTCGATTTTGCTCTAGGGTTTCGATGACCTGAATTTTGGTGTCCAGGACTTTAAGCTTCTTTTTAATTTCTGTGATCTCTTTGTTAATTTTCTCATATTTGGCGATTTGAGCCTGAGTGCTTTGTATCTCCAGGTTAATCGACTTGATTCGCCCCTTTAGATAAGAGTTAAACCAAAAAACCAACAGGGCGAGACCCACCAATGACATTAAGAATATGCTGACCTGCCTGCGAATATTCTCTTTTTTCTTAGCTGCGCGATATGGAAGTAAATTAATGCGTATCATTTGTCATCCAATTTACGGGTCGCCAGCCCCATACAAATGGAGGCTTGGGGGGCCACTTTATCCAGATATTCGGTATCAAATTTATCGCCATCCACATAAAAATGCTGAAACGGGTTGATCGTGGACACTTCTGCGGAGGTTTCCACCGCCAGCAGTTGGCGCAACTCCTGGATGTTGCCGCCGCCACCGCTGAGCACTATTTTTTTAATTTGATCATCCGGATAGGTTGAGTAGAAAAAGTCCAACGCGCGCCGGATCTCCGTACACCAATCGGCAACCACTGAAGATATGATATCGGACAAATCCTCAGCTGAAATTCTGTCGCTGCTTTCACCGAATTTAATGGACTCGGCTTCCTCTACAGAGCAGTCGATCAACGAAGCGATCTTCTGATTGATTTGACCGCACCCCAAGGAAACATCCCGCATAAAAACAGAAGTGGCGCCTTTTAGGATATTCAACGAGGTCTTGCTGGCACCGATGTCGATCAGTGCGATATTTTCATTTTCAACCGCATCATAATTGACCTCAAACGCGTTTTGCAAAGCAAACGCGTCCACATCAATAATTAGGGGTTGAAGTCCCGCCAACTCGGTCATGTTGACATAATCATTGACCATCTCTTTTTTGGCGGCCACCAACAACACATTCATCTGGTTGGGATTGTTCTCATTTTCACCCAAAATCTGAAAATCCAGATTCACGTCATCGATATCAAAAGGAATATATTGTTCCGCTTCAAAATGAATGGTGTCTTGCAGTTGGTCTTCCGTAGCCGTCTGGACGCTGATTTTTTTGACAATAACAGAATAACCGCCAATGGACAACGCCACATTGCTGTTCCGAATACCGTAGGATTTAAAAAGTTTTTTTATGGTGTCTGCTATTGCTTCCGGATCTTTAATGGTGCCATCTTCAATTAGACCCGGTTCAATGTCAATCATGCCGAACTTTGAAAGCGTAAATCCCTTTTTGCCTTCAATGATCTCAGCGGCTTTGATATTTTGGGACCCGATATCCAAGCCAACCAATCGATTGCGTTTGCCTCCAAACATAGTCAATTCTCACTCGTTAAATATTTTTTTCGCATCGGACAGACTATACCCAAGTGCCAACAGAATCTTGCGTTTGGTTTCCATTCGGCACGGCATCCCTTGTTCAATTCGTGAAATGGTTATTGGAGACACATTGGCTTCTCTGGCCAGTTCAGATTTGCTCATCAAAAGGGATTCACGAACCTTCTTTAACGCGTTTTTTGCCGTGTTCAATTTTTTGCCCACCTGTGTCTTATAAATCTCATCTGTTGGAGTGGCCAAGATCTTCTCTTACTATCAATGTTCCTTTTTTATATATCCTTGATAAGAATTGTTAGACTGTCAAGCCAAATTATATATAAATTATGCATAATTTTGTTTAGTTAGGCTATATTGTATTTAAATTTAATCGATACCGAAGATATTGTGTTGCCTGTCAGAAAAATAATATCCATTCTTTATCCTTGAAATAAATAATCTTGTTTAGGTACCAGCAAGTGTCAGCATTTTGACGACCGATACCGTAAGATCACTTCAATTTGGTGCCGCTACCACCCCTTATGGCCTGTCTGCCTTGACTTTAAAGGCAGGTTTCCTTATATGGGCCAAGGGCCGCCGGTTTCGGATCGCCAGCATAGTGCCTGAACAGAAAGCTCTGGACAATGTGCCGACAACCGTCGATATCGGTTTACTCCATGCAAACTTTAGGCCGCCTGCACTGAATAACAATAAAGGTTCTGCTGACAACTTAAACGGTGCTCAATTATGCGATCACGCCCCATTACAGAACGTTCCAAACCATTCCGCCTGGTAAAGTATTTTTCATTCTCAAGTCTTATTCTGATTTTTGCCGGCACAATTATCCTTTCGGTCATCAATACCCATTGGATCCGGTCCATGCAATTTTCAAAAAGCGAGGATTATGCCCTGCTGTTAATTGAAAATCTCAACCATCAGGTGTTTATGCAATTCCTCCTTCCGGTGGGACTTAAGTACGGTAAAATTGAGCTGCGCAATCAGGACCAGTATGAACGCATGGACAGCGTAGTGCGCAGTACGCTACACAGTTTTAATGTGGAAATGGTTAATATTTACAGCATGAAAGATTTGGTGGCCTATAGCTTTTCGAAAGAACTGATCGGCCTGGAAAATCTTGGGGGCTCGAGCTATCGCACTGCCCTGGAGGGTAAAGTCACCTCCAAACTAATTCAACAAGGCAGCTTTTGGGAGCTCTTCTTAGGCGTTCCCAAAGAGATCAAAATAGTAACGTTCGCACCGTTGCGCGCTGAAAAACCCCTTTCCCCGGTTGCTGGGCCGGTGCTGGGGGTGGTCGAAATCGTTCAAGACCTTTCCAATGACTATAAAAGCATTTTCCGCTTTCAGGTCATGACCCTAATTACGGGTAGCGGTGTGATGCTGATTTTATTTCTCATCATGATCATTGTGGTCAAACGCGGAGAGATCATCATCCAAAAACGCGCCCAGGAGCGCCTGCGTCTTAAAGAGCAGCTCAGCAGTGCCAAACATCTCTCTTCGTTGGGCGAAATGGTAGCCGGTGTCTCCCACGAGATTCGAAACCCGTTGGGCATCATCAGCTCATCGGCTGAATTATTAAAAAAGAAGATGGGCGCTGAAGGCGTTGAAACCCGCATACCGAATATCATTATCGAAGAGTCTTCCCGTTTAAACAATA
>JBNLFN010000047.1:0-8075 GCA_050305555.1 Desulfobacteraceae bacterium
GCGGGAGCATATTCACGACGAATAAATATTCAGCACAGGATTGTTTACCAAATCCTTGAAGATGTAAAAACAGTTAAAGTTATCCGAATGTGGACGCACTACGAATAGTTGGGGCAGAACGTTGCCTTTCAGTCCGCCTCGCTTCGCTCGCGGCTGAAGGCGGCGTTGGACTAATAAATCTAATATTGAAGTTGACTGAACTATTCTGGAGGTAACATGTTAAAACAGTTGTTAAATATTGCTCTCGTCCTGCAGGCTGTTATCATTCTTTCCTGTGTTACGACCACAAAATCTTCCAAGGCAATAATATCTGGTTCAGAGATGACCCCTGAATGGATTCAATACAATAAAGAGTCTGATGTAAATAACGCACCTAAGCTAGTTTATTTGGCAACGTGTAAAAAAGTATCTGGACCTGCTGGAGGAAAAAAGGCAGAGGGTATTACAGATTACTTTTCATTAAAGGATGATAAATTTTACGTTTTTGTTCGTTGGAAAAATGTTTTTGATAAGCACGTTAATAAACTAAAAGTATTTGACCCTAGAGGGGTTCTTTTCAAGGAGTGGGATAGTACATATTCATTTAGTGGTTCCAGTTGGAAGCTGTGGAGTTATATTTATATAAAAAATGCGCCTGCGGCTAGAATTCCAGGAAAATGGACTGCTGAAATTTACATGGATGATAAATTGGCAGCTCGTAAATCATTTTCCATAGGCGATACCAACCCAACCTATAAGAAAATTGTATACAATAACGATGCTCCAGCAATAGCAGTTGCAAAATTTACATACAAGGGTAAGGCTGGTGACCGGTTTGCTTGGAGAATGCCAAACTATATTGCCCGAATGCTTACTGTAGATTATCCAAAAAACAAAGTTATTTTGCCATCTGAAGTTATGAAGTATTTATCACTTTCAAATATAGACAGCTTGGAAAATTCGATACATAATATTGTTCGTTCACCATTGCTCAGAGACCTTATTGATCAACATAACGTAAAGCTTATTATTTTAGGTTCTATATATGATGATGGCTATGTAGGAGAAACCAAAACATTTAAGACTTATATTATTGATACAGAAAAACAATTGGTCGCATGCAAATCAACCTGTTACTGGTCATCATTGCACGACTATGAAAATAATCAATCTCAGCTGATTAAATACGGCTCGCATCTCATCTATAAGAAAACATTAAAAGAAGGCAAACAACAATTTGAAAAGCTTTCGAGATGACTTAGAGTCCAATCGGGTAGCCGGGGGTTTTTCTCCCCCGGCCCCCGCAACACCCAGCATGCGGGTCCGCGCTGGGCGTTTCACTAAGACTACCGGGCCGTAGCTGGGTAGTGAATGTTCACCCGCAGTTCTTTGGCAGACAGCAGCCCCTGATCTTTTAGCCACTTATTGGTCATGCCGGTTTGGGTTGCCAGAGTGCGAGACAGAGTAATGGGGTCAAGTCTACTCTTGACCCATATAGATTTTGTAAAAGAATCAAAAGCAGACCCGACACCTTTTTGTTGATCTTCTGCATCCCCGGAAGCCTGAACGCCTGCAAGCCGGTCTTCCGAAAATTGATCTTTCCCGAACCGGGTTATCTGATCCACCATACAATCGGACAGCAGAAATAGTAAATAGTTATTGACAAACAATAATTTTTTAATGTATTTCGATAATATATTAATCCATTGATCACCCTTATGCATTCTTCGATGGGTTCAGATATAACCTAAAATGGAGGCATGCCATGCACAACAAAAAGCGAATTCAGCGCACCAGTCGGCAGCTGCGCCATCTGCTACTGGCTGTTATTTGTATCATGCCTGCCCTTAATGCTCTGATATGGTTATTTATAAACGACTTGCCTGAAATCATGCAAAGTAAGTTACTGCCCTATTTTGTCTCTATACCCTTGCCCGGTTTTGCTCGTTTCATGGGCTGTCTTGTGACCATGATGCCGACCGGAATTGCCATGTTCGGGACATATTACTTAATGCGGCTCTTTCGGCTCTATGAGCGGGGAGAGATATTCAGGCCATCAAATGTGCGTTGTTTTAAAATTTTATCCCGGGTGATGGTATGGTGGTTTGTCATTGGAATTGTACACAGATCGCTTTTAAGCGTGGCCTTGACCCTGCACCATCCCTCAGGCCAGAGATTCATAACACTTGAATTGAGCTCTCCAGACCTGACGGCTTTGCTTGTGGGCGTTGTGTTGGCGGTGATCGCCTGGGTTATGGAAGAGGGGTGCAAGCTGCAGGAAGAGCAGGATTATACCGTATAAGGATCTCCATGCCCATTCACATCAATCTGGACGTCATGCTGGCAAGGCGCAAGATGAAATCATATGACCTGGCTGCCAGAATCGGTATGACACCGCAAAATCTTTCTATTTTGAAAACGGGAAAAGCCCGGGCCATCCGACTGAAAACATTGGAAGCCATTTGTCGTCATCTGCAATGCCAACCCGGTGATATTTTTGAATACCGTAGTGAAGAAGGAGAAAACGATGAAGATAGATAAATGGAAAGTTAGAGCAGTATCTAACTTTTTATTTTTAATAGCAATAATTGCATTGGTCGCTTGTTCAAGTCACAAGGTCCTGGTTAAATCTTACCAACCTGAAAAGATCGTCCATATGCGTCAATTGATGATGCAGGATGACACCAAAAGCTTGGGCGATTACGCGGCCTATGTTGAAAAAGGCGACACCATCCCTTTGGCGCTTTCCTTGGATACGGATTTCATGACATTCAAACAAGACCAAATCGATATCGTTGCCAAAAAAAGACTCTATTTTATGATCCAAATGCCGGATAATTTAGCGGAAGATGAACTGGCAAAAATCAAAAAGATAGATGCACAGACCTTGAGTCAATGGAGCGACGCTAAAAGGAAAGCATTCTTCAAGAAGTATATGCTATATTTAAGCACGGATGCCGTTCATTGGGCCCCGCTTTCCAGTGTCAAAGCATTGAGAGAAGTGCTTGGTTACAGGGCGGGAACCGTTTCTTTCGGCATGGCGGCTAGTACCACCAATGGCTTAGGGGCAAGCTTAAATATTAAAACCGTCAAATAGGATGGCCCTGCAAAAATGCAACGCTTGTGTGTCAATAACTATATTACTACAACATGTTGAGTTGCATCTAATTCGGCAGACAACCTCTGTGGATCCATTATTGGCCCACCCTTAAAATCACCAGGCCAGTTTTGCCGCTGCACTTGAAAATGGTCAATTTACCCGCAAATAAAGGAAATCTTATATGATATTGCCGTTCAAGGAGAAATCCCCTGTCATTTCGCCGGATGCATTCATTGCCCCGACCGCCGTCATTATCGGCGATGTTAAAATCGCATCCAGAGCCAGCATCTGGTACGGTGCCGTGTTACGCGGCGATCTGGCGCCCATTCGCATCGGCGCCAACAGCAATGTTCAGGACAATTGCACCATCCATACCGATGTGGAAAAACCGGCAATTATCGGGGAAGATGTCACGGTGGGCCATAACTCCGTGGTTCACGGGTGCAGGGTGGAAAAACGATGCCTGATTGGGATGGGCGCGGTCATCTTATCCGGTGCCCACCTGAAAACCGGCACTGTCGTTGCTGCCGGCGCCCTGATCAAAGAGGGGCAGGTGGCGGGACCTTGCCAATTGCTGGCCGGTATCCCGGCTGTCGTTAAAAAGCAACTTCCCGAACATATCATGGAATTATTAAAACGGCCCATGCAAGAGTACCTTGAGCTTTCCAAGAATCATCAAGATACCCTTAATGCATTGGAATAACACTACCTTTTGATCCACCAAGTATGGCAATACGCCACACCCGATTGACAGCGCACTGGCTTTTTGCCATAGTTAAATTTAAGACCTATCTTATTTGGGAGCGGGCGGCATACCCAATAGCAACCTGCTGCCGGGCGCTCCACAAAGGAGGGAACCATGGCTTCCTCCGCAGCGTTCAAACATAGCCTCCTGCTCAGAGTCGGGGTGGTGGCCAAAGGCAGCCGCTGCCTGTCCATCCTGCGCATGTTAAATTCCATCAAACCCCAAGGATTGCACCTCAAGCTCATGGGCATGGTGCCGGTCACCAAATCCATCGCCTTTAATAAATATGCCGGCGAAACCAGTGTGCCCATTTATCAGGATTTTCAGGAATTGCTGGCCAACGAACCATTGGACCTGATCCTGGATTTGAGCAGTGATCCAAAAATCCTGGCCGGCCTGCAACAACACAAATCGGAATCGGTCGGCGTGCTGGACCGCCAAGCGTCCATGCTTTTTTTTGACATCGCCCATCAATATGTCCAGGTTGAGGAGCGCGGCACGGAAATCAGCCTGGCCACCTCGTTTGCATCAACCCTGCTGGAAGCCTCTCCCGACGGTGTCATGGTTATCGACCGCAATTTTCGGATCGTCAATTGCAACGACTCCCATTTAGTGACCGGTGGAAAAGGGCGCGAAGCGGTCTTGGGCAAGTATTGCTTCGAAGTCATTCATGGATCTTTGAATCCTTGCACCGGGGCCGATCGGATATGCCCGGTCCAGGAAACCCTCAAGACGGGTCGACCGGCCAGAGCCGTGCATGAGCACATCACCCCCGAAGGAGATGTCCGGGTCCACCAAGCCATCTCCTATCCATTGCACAATGTCCTTGGCGAAATTGTTCAGATGGTGGAGATTGTGCGGGACATCACCTCTGACCTGAGCGAGCGCATTGAACAGCGCACCCAAGCCATACGGGACGATCTGGCCCGCGTGGCCCAGGAGGATCGCTTGGCGTCCATCGGCCGACTGGTGGCTTCGGTATGTCATGAGATCAACAACCCCATCTCCAGCATCGTGACCTTCAACAAACTGATTTTGTCCTACCTTAAGGAAAACAAACTGCCCCCGGATGGCCTGAACGCCTTTACCCAATACCTGGAGCTTTCCGTTAAAGAGGCCCTGCGCTGTGGCGAGATCGTTAAGAACCTGCTGACCTTTGCGCGCCAGAAAAGCATTGCGGCTGCCCATGTGGATCTGATTGAAATGTCCAAGACCGTTGTCACGCTCACGGCACACCAGCTCAAAATGGCCGATGTCACCTGCGAAATCCATTTGCCGGACCCGCCGTTTACCGCCTGGGGCGATTATGCCCTCATCCAGCAATGTCTGATGAATTTGATCTTCAATGCCATGGAATCCATGCCTGCCGGCGGCAAAATGACCATCACCGGCGGTCGCGAAGCGAATATTGACAAAGCATGGTTGTCTTTGGCAGACACCGGGTTGGGCATCGAAAAAGAGCATCTGTCGCGCATCTTCGAACCTTTTTACTCCACCAAGGGGGACGGCAAGGGCGTGGGGCTTGGTTTGTCCATGGTATACGGCATTATTCGCGAGCACAATGGCAACATCGAGGTGGACAGCACACCGGGCCAAGGTACGACTTTTAAAATCACCTTGCCCACCGAACCCGATTCAAACACAAACCGTTTAGGGAATAGCCATGACACAAGCGATGCAAGTGCTCGTCGTTGACGACGAAGAGACCATTTGCCAGGCGCTTTCGGCCTGGTTGACCAAAGAAGGCTATCACGTGGAAACAGCCGAGTCCGGGCCGACCGCCCTGGCCTACCTTGAGGACAAATATTATGATCTCTACCTTTTGGATATCAAAATGCAGGGGATGGACGGGTTAGAGGTGTTGGCCAGAATCAGGGCGAAACAAGCCGATGCCACTGTGATCATGATCACCGCCCATGGCTCTATCCAGACCGCCGTGGAAGCCATGAAGCGCGGCGCGGTCGAATACTTATGCAAACCCTTCGACCCGGACGAATTATCGCTGCTCATGGAACGTGTAGCAGCCAACAAGGCATTGCGCGAGGAGAACGAAGCATTGCGGGCACAACTGTTGGAGCGCCATGAAACCGTTTTGGACGGATTTGTGGCCCAATCCCGCGCCATGCATAAAATTTTAACGGTGATCGATGATGTGGCCCCCACCCATTCACCTGTAATGATCACCGGTGAAACCGGTGTGGGCAAGGATCTGGTCGCCCGCGCCATTCACATGCACAGCGAGCAAGCCAACGGACCGTTTGTGGCCATCAATTGCGGCGCCCAATCTGAAACCCTATTGGAAAGCGAGCTGTTCGGGCACGAGAAAGGGGCTTTTACCGGAGCGGTGAAAGCGCGTCGCGGTCGCCTGGAGATGGCCAATAACGGCACCCTGTTTTTGGATGAAATTGGAGAAATCTCTCCCAAAATGCAGATCAGCCTACTGCGGGTATTGGAAGACAAAAAGTTCCAGCGCGTCGGCGGCAACCAGACCCTTGAAACCCGATTTCGGTTGATCTGCGCCACCCACCGGGACTTGAAAGAACGGATCAATCAAAACCAATTTCGGGAAGATTTTTACTATCGCATCAACGTCTTCAGCATTGAGATTCCGCCCTTGCGGGAAAGAATTGAAGACATCCCTGTCTTGGCGGATTACTTCATCGGCTGCTTTGCAGCAGAGACCGGCAAACCCGTCGATGGGCTGACCCAGAAAGCACTCCAGATTTTGAGCACCTATCCATGGCCGGGCAATGTCCGAGAATTGCGAAATGTCATCGAACGCGTGGTGGTCATTGCCCGGGGCCATATGATCGGTCAAGAAGAGTTACGTTTTTTACAAAACCGCAGCGACGATTGCCAACTGGGCACCATGACTTTAAAGGATATGGAGATACGCCACATTCAGGCCACTTTGGACGCTTGTGAGGGCAATATCACCCGGGCCGCCAAGCAGTTGGGCATTGACCGCGTCACCCTTTCGAGAAAAATAAAACGCTATGCGTTGCCACGTGCGTAAAAACAACCAACAAACAAAGCCGCGCTCACGGGTGACACCTTGGTAGAAGCCGAATCCCTTGACAATCAAGCTCCCCTGCTGGCCCTCATCCCCCTGGGACAAGTTGAGCCGTTGGTGCTTTCCGTGGTGGCGGCCAATATCCAGGCCGTGCTGGGTCTAACCACCGATATCGCCATGCCCCGGCCAAATCCAACCTATGCCTATCTCTCCGCACGCCGACAGTATGATGCGGTTAAAATTTTAAAATCCCTTGCCAATGAAACCGTAGGCGCGCCCCTTAAATTAGCCATTACACCGTATGATCTGTGCATCCCCATATTGACCTATGTGTATGGAGAATCCCAACTGGGGGGCAGAGCCGCCGTGGTGTCGTTGAGTCGGCTGATCCATTCCCACAGCCGTGAACGCACCTATCACCGCATCGCCAAAATCAGTGTTCACGAAATCGGCCACGTCTTCGGGCTGGAGCATTGCTGGGAAACCGCATGTCTGATGCGTTTTAGCAAACAATTGGAACAACTCGATCAATTGCCGCTGCATTTTTGTTCCGCCTGTGAATACGAAATGGCCAGGCGGCTAAAAAAGGTATGGCATCAGTTCCAATAAAGGATCATGGTGGATAGCTCATCATCACAGATGGCTCACCAATCCAGCTGGCTTTTTTTACAACACCGGCAAATCCAAATGTTGGAGCCCGTCTCCAAGATGCACGTGCATTTACATCCATACGCCTTGGTTTTTTCAGCAGCCGTCTGATTTATCTTTTCGGCGATTGCTTTGCAGCCTTTTCCTTTAAGAACATGGATCACCTTGCCGTCTTTGGACTTCTGCTGCTCGAAGCTACAAGTCTCAGAGAGACGCTTTCTTTTCTCCTGGGCGAAGACCACCCCTCCTGCCAGCACCGTCGACAACAGAATAAGCATTCCGATTGTTAATGCCGATTTTTTCATAATGATTTCCTTTTCTTTGATGTCAGTCATCATAAGTTTCCTACCATTTCCATGCGTACCGGCCATACAGAGCCACAGGCGAGTGTTGCGTTGCTTCATCATTTGCCGTAACGTTTGACCAACTCATAGATCGCCTGTTCGATACAGGCCCGTAGCGCTTGATCAACGCCCTCCTTTTTTTCGCGGGCAATGGAGACATCCGCGCTCCCGGTTTTTTGGCCGGTAACATTTTTAAAGAATGAACCGATGCCTTTGACCGAAAAGCCGCTCTGCTTCACCGGCTTG
>JBNLFN010000048.1:0-4045 GCA_050305555.1 Desulfobacteraceae bacterium
CATCCTACTGCGAGCCCTTGGTAACGCGGGATCTGGAGTCCTCCGGCTTTTGCAACCCAGCATAGCGGAAGAGACCGATAAGCGCAAGCCCCAGCGCATCCGAGGCATGATCAGGACAAATAGGCTCCGGACTTCCAACAATTTGACGCACCGTTTTTTCAAGCTGCGCTTTACTGGCATTCCCATTTCCAGACAACACCTGCTTGGCCTCACGCACCGGAATCTCTTTAACACTGGCACCCATTTGTTGTGCTGCGAGAAGAATAACACCACATACCTTACCAAGGGCAATACCGGATTGAGGAAATCGAGGCGCGGAATATACATCTTCCAAAACAACCAAATCTGGATTTTCGTCTTTAAACAGATTGCACAAATGGGTATAAATCTTCTCTAGGCGGAAACCGATGGATTGGATTTTATCTGTTTTAATGGCCCCGTAAGCAAAGGCAGTCACCTTGTGCGCGTTGCCTGTCACCACGCCGATACCGGTGGCAGCCAATCCAGGGTCAATACCGATGACTTTTTGATTCATGGGATTTGAATACCATTGGCGGGGATCATTTTGAGTTGACTACCAGCATTGTGTCCCCGACAGCCGGTGAGCACTAAAACGTTTTGAGTTTGTCGGCCGCCAGTTTGGCTTCGTTCGATTTGGGATATTTTTTTACCAATTCATCAAAGATGATACGGGCGTTGGATTTGTCGCCAATTTTCAAAAACGCCAAGCCCTGCTTGTGCATCGCTGCCGGTACTTTGTTGCCCTTTGGGTATTTTTCGACCACCGTCTGATACTCTAAAATGGCGCGTTCATACCAATTTTCACGATAGTAACTTTCACCGATCCAAAACTGGGCATTGTCGGCATATCCGGATTTCGGAAAAGACTTGATCAATTTTAAAAACCCTTGGCGGGCTTGATCCAGCTGGCCATTAGTAAAAGCCTGTCGTGCTTCATCATATATTTGCTTGTCGGTTAAACCGGCTTGGCCCACAGGGACCGGCGCCGGCGGCACCGGGTTGGCCGCTTTGCGCTCTAGACTCAGATATTGTTCAAGCTCAGCGATCCGTTTTTCAATCTTAGCCAGGCTAAGATTGGCCTCATCAACATCCTGCTGTCGCTGTTTGCTACCTTGCTCAAGGGTGCCCACCTTGCGTTTGAGAATATACTCGATCTCTTCTATACGACCATTGATCAGACGCAGTTCCTGCTGCAAGCTATCAACGCTAACTTTCATGTGCGCGTATTGACTCCGCAGCGAAGATTCAGAACTCTTCCGTGTTTTTCCCAGAGTGGTCAACTCGGATTGAAGCTGCTGCTGCATCTCCTGGGTCTGAATTTCCAGTGTCGCCACCCGGTCATCCAAGATAACGATGTCTTGTTGAAGCGCACATCCAACTGCGCCAAAAAGGCCCAAACTTAAAACAAAAGCAATTGTTTTCATGATAGCACCAATAGAGAGCGATGTGTGTAACCACCATGTTTCACGGGCGGTTCACAAAAGAAGTACTCCCTTTGACCATCCAGGCGATGCAAATGGTCAAAGGGAAAGCCTTCATATAGGTGAGCTAATCGATGGCAAAATGGGCACGCCGGTTTTGCGCCCAGGCGGCTTCGTCATGGCCCGGGTCTACAGGCTGTTCTTCACCATAACTGATGGTCGTCAATCGGCCGGCATCCACACCCATATTGACCAAATAGGCCTTTGCAGCTTCGGCACGTTGCCGCCCCAAGGCCATATTGTAGGCATCGGTGCCGCGTTCATCGCAATGTCCGCCGATGGTGGTGTTGATGTCCCCATTGGCATTCAACAGCTCAGCCTTGGTGGCCAGCAGCTGCTGTGCAGATGGCAGCAATGCGGAGCTGTCGAACTCAAAATAGACATCTTGATTCACAAAATCTTGCATGGCAGCAGCCAGGGCCCGTTGGGCATCATCGGCCGCCGTATCCTCAGGGGTGGTATCTTCAACGACAGCAGGTTCGGGAGCCGGCTCTGTAGCCTCGGGTGCGGAAGCCACTTCCTGTTTGGCGCACGAAACCGATAAAAGCATTGCGGGCAGAATCAGCACCAGGGTCAACACAAACCAGACATTTTTCCTCATTTTTTCCTCCTTTTTTGATCGATGCCGCTAAGCATTATTGCGGAATATTGAATGACCACTTTGGATGGGTCTGTTCACCCGGCAAACTCAACAAACGGCGTTGGTCTGTCCCAAAAGCGGTCATGACATAAATTCGGGATCGCCCCTCACGATTGGAATTGAATGCGATCAAGCTGCCGTCGGGTGACCATGAAGGTGCTTCATTATCACCTTGGTCATAAGTTAACTGAACCGGGTTGTTGCCTTCAATGTCAATAACAAAGATGTTGAGCTGCCCCTGCTCCATGGACGAATAGGCGATCATATCGCCCCTGGGGGACCAACTCGGTTGTGTGTTGTACTTGCCCTCAAACGTAAGCCGCTGGACGCGGCCGGTGTCGATCTCCTTGATGTAGATTTGCGGCCTACCCGAACGCTTGGAAACAAATGCCATCTTCTTTCCATCAGGCGACCACGCCGCATCCACATCAATTCCCCGGCTATTGGTCAATCTTTTAATCATTTTCCCGTTTCCGGTCAACAGATAAATTTCCTGGTCACCCGCCAGGGACAGGGTTGCCGACAGCTCAAAGCGCTCGGGTCGCCAACGCGGTGCAATCTGAACCCCTTTAAATCGGACGCGCTGCTCCTTGCCGGTTTTTAAGTTGCGTATAAAAATTTGCGCCGGACCATGGGCAAAAGAGGTAAAGACCAAATAGCGATTGTTCAGCGACCAGTCCGGAAAAGAGGTAATGCTGCGCTTTTGGGTGAGTTGGTGCACATCCGCCCCATCAAAGTCGCATGTAAAGATCTCCTTGTGGCCACTGCCATTGGAGACAAAGGCCAGCCTGCTGTAAAAAAACCCTTCCCGCCCAGTGAGAACCTTGATCACTTCCGAGCAAAAACGTCTGGCCATGGCCCGCTGGTCCTTTATTTCGCCTTTGTAACGTCGCCCGACCAAAAGTTTGGTTTTAAACGTATCAAAAAGACGCAGCTCAAGCTCCAAGGTGTTGCCGGTGACTTGGACGCCGCCGGTGATCAGCATTTCAGCGCCCACGGCGGTCCAGTTGGCAAAATTAAGCTGGGTCTCGCTGATGCCTGAGCTTTGGGGATCGAATAAAAAGCTGCTGCGGTCCAATATTTTAAAATAACCTGTAAATTCAACCATATCCCGGATCTTGTCCGCCATGGTCGTCACCACGGTCATCTCTATTGTACTGGGTGTTTTGGCTTGAAAAACCGGTACCGCCATTGGAATTTTGTGTAAAAAAGGGTTGGTTAAATCAAAATATTTTATTTCTGCTCGAGCACTACTGGCCGTGAGGATCAAACCAATCAAGAAGATTAATCGAATGGGTAGTCGATGGGCAATTTTCAATGTCATCACTTTTCTTTTCACTCCCAGCTTACAACTTAAATTAGCAGGCAGCATGCGCGCCTGGTAGACAGTTTATAATTAGTGACGATGCACGTATCGCCATTAGCGAACCCCTTCGGGTGTAAAATGCAGCCCCATTTCGATGAAGGTCCGTTTTAGCTCGGGTGGATACGGTTTGACCGGGCTCGATTTGACGACCGCTTTGTAGGCAGAATCATCCAGATAGGGATTTCCGGATCGGTCCGTAAAAAAAATATCAGTAATCGTGCCATCGGGCATCACCTTAAAGGCAATACTGGCCATCAATTTATTTCCTTTTCCTCTACTCGAAAGTTGTTCGGCAAAAGCCCAATTTTTATTGATGGCATATGCAATTTCCAAACTGTACAAATCAATAAGCTCGATCTCTTGTTTGCTGCCTGGCGAATAGCCGCCCCCGGTGGCGGCCTGAGTTCCTTCTTTGGCCGGTTCCTGCTTTTGAACCGGTTTGCCCTCTTTGGCGACCTTTTCACGCAGCTCCTTGAACTTATCCTGCAGCGGCCTGGGTGTGCTGTTTTCCAGCTTCTGCTTCAACTGCTTCAAGGC